>JACQAX010000270.1 GCA_016194795.1 Deltaproteobacteria bacterium
CGAAGCCGAGCGTCTGCGAAAGGATCTGGGCCTGCACGCGGTGGTCGGCGAGATCCCACTGGACGGCGCCCGTCTTCTCGTTCGAATCGGCGAGCACCGAGAACACGCCGCCGACGACGGTCCATTTGGCGGCGAAATCTTTTTCGAGCACGGTCGCCTCGACACGCGCCGGGAAGATCGTGTCCCGGTCGCCCGCGCCGATCGGCGTCGGCGAGGTGGGCGCTCCGCCCGTCGGCACCATCAGATAAACGGCCACTTTGCCGTACTGGTAGACGACCTGCGTAGGGTTGTTGTCTTCGTCGGCGCGGCCGACGTTCACGCGCGAGCCGCGCTCCATGATCGTGAAGTTCAGGCCCACGCGCGTCGTGCTCTTGCCGTCGCGGTCGCGAACTTCCACCTCGGTACGCAGCACGTTGTTGTTTTCCATCGTCGAGCCGAGGTCTTGCCAGGCGTTGGCCCAGTCCTCGACGACGCCGACGTCCATGCCCTGGATGAGATAGGTCATGCCGACGAGCGGAAGGTACGCGGGCCCGAGCACCGCCGACTGCTTGCCGTGGCCGGCCTCGTGGGCATCACAGCAGTCGCCGTGGTGGAACACCCCGGTCGAGTAATTGAAGCCGTTCACGTTCGAGTTGAGCTTGATCTGCTGGCCCGTCGAGTCGATCGACACGCGCGGCCGGTCGCCGCGAAGCGAGTTGACCACGAGCCCCGTGAGGGCCACCGGTACGCCAATGGCGGTGTTGATCAGGCCGTAGGTGAAGTGGTCAAACCAACCCACGACGACGATGTCGGGATCCTCGGCCTGAGCCGACTGAACGGAAACCGAAAACAAGAGCAACGCCCCCAAAACCCGAATCATGATCCACCCCTTGCTGCATTGCGCTAGCAATGACGACGCGTTGCGTAAAGACGCACTGCGTCACGATTGGGAAGACGGGGTATTTTCGGGCGGGCGAAGCGGTCCGCGCGGGCCCTTGGCCTGCTCCCACTCCTTGGTCTTGCGGTTCTTGAAGAAGAGCACCTCTTCGCCGTGCGAAGCCTTCTTCGAGCACTTGAGGAAGTAGCCGCCGGTGACTTTCTTCGACGGGATCTTCTCCATCGGAGAGTCGCACGCGGGGCATTTTTCGCGCGAGAAATCCGCGTACCAGCTGATCGCGTCGCACTCGGGGAACATGCACTTCCAGTAGAACGTGTCTTTTTTGGAGAGCTTGAGGATCAGCGGGCCGTGGCCCTTGGGACAGGTGGGATGCGCGCCATTTTTCTGGGCTTTCAGCGTAGCTTTGGCGAGGCGTTCGCGGACTTCGGACATGGGCCCGGGTCCGGAGCCCGATCCGGGGCCGTTACCCGTCGACCGATAACCGTTACCCGAATCCGTACCCGGGCCGGCTCCCGTTCCAGACGGCGCGCCCTCTACTCTCGCCACTCCCTTCAGTATCTCGCGCGCCTTCACGACGGCGGGCGCGAGATAACCCGAGCTCCACTCGGTCAGATATTTTTCCCACGACGCCTTGCCCTCGGCGATGTCGTCGAGCGCGGTTTCCATTCGCGCGGTGAAGTCGGTGTCGACCAGGTCGGGCAGCGCCTTCGACAGCGCCTCATCGGTCGCCATGCCCAGCTTGGTCGGCGCCATCAGATTCTGCTCGAGCACGACGTACTCGCGGTCTTTCAGCGTCGCGATCGTCGAGGCGTACGTGCTCGGTCGGCCGATCCCCTTGCGCTCCATGAGCTGCACGAGCCGCGGCTCGCTGTAGCGCGGCGGCGGCTGGGTTTCGCGGCTGGCGGTCTTGACGTCGTCGAGCTTGAGCTTCTGGCCCTGCTGCACCAACGGGAGCTGCTTTTCCTCTTCGAGATTTTTCCAGAAGCGCAGGTAGCCGGGCTCCACGATGGTCGTGCCGCGGGCGATCCAGCGCGTGCTGGCGGCGGCGACGGTGATCTTCGTTTTCGAGAGGCGCGCAGGCTTGCACTGGCACGCGATCGCGCGCTCCCAGACGAGCGTGTAGAGCTTGAGCTGGTCGGGCGAGAGCTGCGCGCGCGCCTTCTCGGGCGTGAGCTCGGCGCTCGTCGGGCGAATGGCTTCGTGCGCGCCCTGCGCGTCGGCCTTCGTCTTGTAGACGGGGGCCTTGTCGGGAAGCGCCTCGGGCGCGTGCGCCGAAAGCCAGGCTCGCGCCTCGTCGACGAACTCGTTCGAGAGCGCCGTCGAGTCGGTTCGCATGTAGGTGATGAGGCCCTTGCCGTCGATGCCCTCGTAGAGCTCCTGGGCGACCTTCATCGTGTGCTTGGGCGAGAACTTGTAGCGCGCGCCAGCCACTTGTTGAAGCGAGCTCGTGATGAGCGGGGGCGGCGGGTTGCGCGGCTCTATTTTTTGCTCGGTCGCCTCGACCACGTGCTCGCTCGAGCGGGCAATGGCCTCGATGCGCTTGGCCTCTTCCTCGGTGCGCACGCGGTTTTTTTCGAGCTCGCCGAGGTCGCCTGGTGCCTCGCCGGCCCTTGCAGCAACATTCGGAGCCGGCGCGACGGCCTGCGCGGCAATTTCGTAAAGCGCCTCGAACCCCTCATTATATACGGATTTGAGCAGCCAGTACTTCTCCGGCTTGAAATTCAGCCGCTCGCGCTCGCGCTCGCAGATCAGGTGCAGCGTCGCCGACTGCACGCGGCCGGCGCTCTTGCCACCGGTGGAATTCCAGAGCAGCGGGCTCACCTCGAAACCCACGAGCTTGTCGAGGCACTGGCGGGCGCGCTGCGACTCGATGAGCGAGGTGTTGAGCGTGATGGGATTGGCGATCGCCTTCTTCACCGCGGCATCGGTAATCTGCGTATAGGCCACGCGACAGTAGCGCTTGAGCTTCAGCTGATCGACGAGATGCCAGGCGATGGCCTCTCCTTCGCGGTCGGGGTCGGTGGCGAGATAGACCATCTCGGCGTCTTTGACGACCTTGCGGAGCTTGCCCAGCACCTCTTTGCCGCGGTCGCCGCGCGGCACGTAGTGCGTGATGACCTTGCCCTCTTTGAACTCGAAGCCCAGGCGTTTGGGGCCGTCGTAGGCGAGCTCGGTCGTGTGCCCCACGCTGGCTTCGATCTGCCAGCCGGCGCCAAGAATCTTCTTGAGCGTCTTGAGCTTACCGGGCGATTCGACGATGAGGACTCTGCTCATCCTGAAAATAAATCACTCTCTGGGGCGAACGCGCCAGAGAAAACCGCAAAGCCCGATGGCGACGAGCGTAAGAACGGCCATCGTGCTGAACGCCTGCGGCCAGCCCCATTTTACGACGACCTCGGCCACGCCCCAGCCAGCAAGCGTTGCGCCAAAGTAACCGATGCCGTCGAGCAGCCCGGCGGCAGTGCCCGCCGTCCGGCGCCCGCCGAAGTCTAGCGCGACCACGCCGCCGACGAGCGAGTAAGGCCCGAGCAGGAAAAAACCCGTCGCCGCCACGAGCCAGACCGCGGCCGTGCTGCGTTCGATCGCCAGGCGAGCCGCTACGGCATCGAGGTGCCCGAGCGCCACGAGGAGCGCGACGAGCACGACCATGA
>JACQAX010000271.1 GCA_016194795.1 Deltaproteobacteria bacterium
CTGCGAATGGAAGTTGTCCCGGACGAGGAGGTGCAGCAGGGGTTTGGCGAACGACGGCGAGACGTCGAGCTCGAACTCGTATTCGGGGGTGAAGTTCGTCTTCGACCAGGTGAAGAAGATCAGGCCGTTCGTCTCGACGAGCTTGCGGCGGTCGAGCTCGGCTCCGGCCGCCGGCGAGGTGAGCGACGGCGCGACGAGCTCGAAGGCCAGCTTCTGGCGCGCGCTCGACACGAGAAAGCCGTCGGGCAGGAGCTTCTCGACGGTGTAGCTGTAGCCGCTCTTCTCGATGGCCGCGTCCTTCGGCGCGAGCTTGAGCTCGGGCTCGACGGTCTCGCGGCGGAAAACCGGGGTCGTGGCCGACCCGTAATACACCCGCACGAGGTACGCTCCGGGGCCCTCGAGCGGCGCCCAGCGCAGCAGCGGCCCGTCGTAGCTCGCGCGGGCGGCCTCGCCTTCGAGGCGGTTGGAGGCGTTGAGCGTGGGCAGCGCGCGGATCGCCTGCACTTGCGGCTTGAAGACGATCGTCGACGTGTTCATCGGCTTGCCGTCCTCGTCGAGCGCCTGCCATTCGTACGTGCCCGGGCGCTTGAAGCCGAAGGTGAGCGACGCCTCGAGCCCGTTGTTTTCGGCGGCCGCGGTGGCCACCTGCACGCGCCTGAGGGTGATGGGCTCGACGTAGCTCACGCGCACCGACATGGCGCCGGCGCGGTTGAGCTTGAAGGTGAAGGGCACCGGCTTGCTGCGCTTGACGAACTCGTCCTCGGTGAACTTGAGCGTCGTGCCCGAGGCGGGCAGCGCTTCGATCAGCGCCATCGGAACCTTGGGCGCTTTTCCGGTGCCGACGGGGGGCGCGGGTTTGCCCTGCAGCGGAACCACGCGGCCCGCGTCGTCGGCCAGGCCGCCCTTGAGGACGTCGACGCTGATGCCGTCTTTCGACATCTCGGCGCCGTAGGTGAACTTCACGAGCGAGTTCGCGGTGAGGCGCACCGTGCGGCCGTTCTTGAGCACGATCGTCACCGAGCTGTCGGGGCCCGTGAGCACGGTGTCGTTCGGGTAGATCGGCATGTTCTCGAGCAGCGGCTTGAAGACCATCTCGCTCGCGCGCTGCCGCTGCACGCGCCCCTGCACCTCGGTCACCGTGCCGATCGGCGTCGAGAGCCGCTTGTCCTCGTCGCTCATGAAGAACAGCTCGCGCAGCGAGATGTCGGCGAAGTAGCTGTACGCCATGATCGCCGTGACGATCACGACGAGCAGGATGGCGAGCTTCTCGGTCCGGCTGTAGCGATGCGACTCTTTCACGAGCTGCGGCGGCGGCGGGGCGTCGGGCTGCTGATCGTCGCTCACGCCAGCACCCTCGCCACCGCGAGAGTGACGTCGTCGTCGAGCTTCTTGTTGGCGTTATGGGCGAGAAAATCCGACATCAGCCCGTCGATGAGCGTCTGCGGGTCGTGCGAGATCGCGTCCTCGATCACCTTGCGCACCTGCTTTTTGCCGTAGGCATGCCCCTCGCGGTCTTTGCCGTCGAGGAGGCCGTCGGTGTAGAAGAAAAGGGTGTCATCCTTCTCGAAGGGCGCCTGCTTCACCTCGTAAGGCGTCGGCGTCTCGGGCACCTCGCCGAGGCGCGGGCCGCTGGCGATGAGCGAGACCTGCTTGTAGCCGCCCTCGGCCGTCTTGCGGAAGAGCCAGGGCGGGTTGTGCGCGGCGCTCGCGAACGAGAGCGTGTGCGTCTCGAAGTCGAGCACGCAGACGAACGCGGTCATCATCGTGCGGCCCTGGCCCGAGTCGAAGACGACCCGATTGACGACGTTGAGGATCTCGGCGGGGCTCATGCTGAAGCGCGAGTCGCCGACCGTGGCCCGTGGCGTCGGCGATGACGATCACGTGCTTGCGGCCGTTGCGGAAGTAGCCGAGCCAGTCGCCGCCGCACTCCGACGCCGACTGGTAGTGGTTCATGA
Organism: Deltaproteobacteria bacterium; assembly: GCA_016194795.1. Taxonomy (GTDB): domain Bacteria; phylum Bdellovibrionota; class UBA1018; order UBA1018; family UBA923; genus JACQAX01. Next base: position 1,956 of record JACQAX010000271.1, read on the forward strand.
GCAGCAGCTCGTCGTTGGAGATCTTAGCGGGCGGGAACAGGCTCTGGTGCACCGTCTTGACGATCTCCAGCTCCTGGTCGACGCGCACGCGGTCGGCCGTGCCCTGGACGAGATCCGAGATCCGGTGCGACATCGCCACGAACGAAGCAGTGAGCGCGCCGATCTCGTCGCGGCTCGAGATCGGGAGGTTCACCTTGAAGTTGCCCTGCGAGACCTGCGCGGTCGCGAGAAAGAGGCGGTTGAGCGGCGCCGTCACCCGGCGCGAGAAGAGCAGGCCGAGCACGATCATCAGCCCGAGCGACGCGAGGCCGAGGATGATGAACTTCTCGGTGAGCGTGTAGGTCGCCTTCATCGCCTCGTCGTAGTCGATCTGGCTGAGCGTGACGAGGTCGAGGCCGGGCTTGTAATAGCTGCCGAGCGTGCGCACGCCCTTGGGCGAGAGGTACTCCTTGGCTCCCGCGTTCACCGAGCTCAGCAGCGCGTCCTGGAAGATGAGGTCCTTCGACACGTCCTCGGTTCCGTAGATCATCCTCTCGTCCGAGTGGAAGAGGATGGTGCCGTTGCGGTCGGCGACGATGAAGCGGTTGAACGAGTTCGAGCCGGCGCTGAAATGGGAGAGGGCGATGTAGCCGATCGCGATCGGCATGTTGCCCTTGGCCGGGGCGTGCGCGAAGTCGCCGAACGAGACGGCGAGCATCGACGGGCGGCCTTCGCGGCTGATGTTGCGGAAGTGGTAGCCCTTCTCCCTGAGCTCGGGCACCTCGGCCGGCACCTGGTCGAAGGGCATCTGGATCTCGGCCTCGCGCACGTTGAGCTTCAG
>JACQAX010000304.1 GCA_016194795.1 Deltaproteobacteria bacterium
CTGAGACGAGCGTCGGGGACGAATCCGGCGCAAGCGCCAGTCCTTCCCAGCGGGCGATAACCGCCGTTGCGAGGCAATTGCCGAGGAGATTCACCCCGGTGCGGGCCATGTCCATGAACTCGTCGACGCCCAGGATCAGCGCGATCCCCTCGAGCGGGAGCCCGAACGCGGCAAGCGTGCCCGAAAGCACCACGAGCGACGCGCGCGGCACGGCGGCCACGCCCTTGGTCGTCAGCATCAGCGTCGCCATCATCGCCAGCTGCTGGCCCAGGCTCAAGCTCACGCCGGCGGCCTGCGCGACGAACACCGAGGCCATCGCCAGATAGAGCGTCGAGCCGTCGAGGTTGAAGCTATAGCCCATCGGCAGCACGAAGCTCGTGATCCGGCGGGGCACGCCGAACGCCTCCATCCGCTCGAGCGCCATCGGGTACGCCGACTCGCTGGAGGTCGTCGCGAACGCGAGGACGACCGCATCCTTGATCTGGCGGGCGAAGGCCAGGGGCGGGATCTTGAAGATGCGGCACACCGGGTAAAGCACCGCCACGAGAAACACGGCGAGCGCGAGATAGAGCGAGCCGACGAGCTTGAGCAGCGGCACGATGACGTGCCAGCCGTGGTCGGCCACGCTGCTCGCCAGCGCCGCGCCCACGCCGAGCGGCGCGAGCAGCATGATGTAGCCGGTGAACCGGAACATGACCTCGGCCAGCGACTCGCAGAACGCGACCATCGGGCGCGCCTTCTCGCCCACCGCGAGCACGGCGAAGGCGAAGATGGTCGAGAAGATCACGATCTGCAGCACGTCCCCGCGCGCGACGGCATCGGCGATGTTCGTCGGCAGCAGGTGCTCGACAAAGCCAGCGAACGTCATCTTGGTGGCCGCCGCCTGCGCCGCGGTCGCCGGAAGCGCGCCGCCGAGCTGAACGCCGGCGCCGGGCTTGAGAAGGTTCACGACCGCCAGGCCCACGCCCAGCGCGAGCGTCGTCACGACTTCGAAGTAAACGAGGGCGCGCACGCCCATCACGCCGAGCTGCTTGAACGATCCCGCGCCGGCGATGCCCGTGACGATCGTCGCGAAGATGAGCGGCGCGATGATGCACTTTACGCCCTGCAGAAACAGCCCGCGGAAGGGTTTGACGTACGGAACGAGCTCAGGCGCGAACACGCCCACGAAGAATCCGGCGAAAAGACCGACGAAGATCCACTGGGTCAGGCTGACCCGCTTGAGCAATCCAAAGGCTGTACGCATGGGCCCCGCCTAGCACGGCCCCGCACGGGATTCAAAGCGGCTTTCGAATGGCGCAGAATCACTCGTCTTTTTTGCCTTGAAATCAGCCCCAGAAGCCGGTACAAGAAGCGTTCTAAAAGTTTTTACTGGAGGCATTTCAAAGTGGCAAACGTCAAGTCCGCAATCAAACGCGCGCGTCAGAACGACAAGCGCCGTGAACGCAACAACGCGCTTCGCGCGAAGATGAAAACCGAACTCAAGAAGGCTCTCACCGCGGTGACCGCGGCGGGCTCTCGCGCCGACGCGCTCAAGGCGCTGACGGCCGCTGATCGCGCCCTGCAGAAGGCCGTGAGCAAGCACGTGATCCCGAAGGAGCGCGCCAGCCGCCGCGTGGCTCGCGTCGCCGCCCTCGTGAACAAGAAGTTCAAGCCCGAAACCCGCGCCTCGAAGTAACGGACGCGACCGCGTCCGTCAGGTGTGCTCGATCACGAACTCTTCGACGAGCGCGTTGGCATCGACCCCGGAGCTCTTGAGGCGAAAGTCGAGCGTGACGAGCGCCCCGACCAGCTGGCGCGTCCGTGCCAGCCCGCCCGAGACGACCGGCGAGAAGCCGCGACCGGGATTCTTCAGCGCCCAGGTCAGAAAGCCCACGAGCCCGAGCGCGTCCTCGGGAGCGCGAATCAGCTTCTCTGAAAGCAGCAGGCCGCGCGTGCGCTTGCCCTCGAGCACCGCGCGCACGAGCTCGATCATCTCGTGCGTCACCTGGCTCGTGCCCACGCCGCTCACGTGGTCGACCGTGATCTCGAGCCCCTTCGTTCCGCCGGCGAAAAGCCAGGCCTTCTCGATCTCCTGCGCCAGGCGATAAAGCGAGCCGTCGGAGATCACGGCCAGCATGCCCGCCGCCTCGCCCGAAACCTTCGCTCCGGTTTTCTTGGCCAGGTACTGCACCCACTGCGCGAGCTCGGCGTCGCGCGCGGGCTTGAACTCGAGCGCGAGCTCTTTCTTTTTGAACCACTGGTGGAACTTGCGCCGGCCGTCGAGCGTCTCCGCGGCCAGCAGCAGGACGTTCTCGCCCCAGGGCCCGTCCTTGCCCGCGCCCATGAGGGTATCGGCCAGCGCGTCGACCTCTTTGAGCTGATGGGCCTGGCGCACGATGACCAGGCGCTTGCCCGAGCCGCCGAACAGGCCCATGCTCTGCACGGCCTCGAGCACGTCGTTGCCCGTCGCCGTCGCGCCGTCGATGCGGTCGACGCAGAAGGTGAGGTCGGCGCCGTTGCGGACCGAATCGTCGTCTCTGCTGGCGCCGAACATCGCGGCCGTGGCCTTCTCGATGAACTCGTCGATCTTGAACGGCTCCTCGCCGTAAAGATAATAGGCCGGAGCCGCTTTCCCCTTCTCGATGTCGGCGAGCGCGCCCTTCGGCGTGGTTGCGGCCATGCGCTTAAAACGCCTCCAGCATCGTGTCGTAGACGTCGCTGGCGATGAAGCCGGCGATGTTGTCGAGGGCGAGCGCCTCCTGCGAGGCGTTGATGAGCGCCGAGGTCGAGCCCTGGAGCCCGAAGCGGTTGCCGGCCGGGTAGATCTTCGGCCGGTTGAACACCTGCATCCAGAGCACCGCCCCACCCTTGGCCACGAGCTGCACCTGGATGTTCGCTTTGGCGACGTACTCCGACGCGACGACCATGTCGCTCAGCGCCTGCGCGCCGACGTCGTTGGGCGCGAGCTGCGGCACCGAGGTGAACGAGTTGATCTCCGAGTCGAAGCTGGTGATGGTGCCGACCACGCGCGCGTCGGCATCGCTCTCGTCGGTCACGACGCGCAGGCGGTTGCCGCGCGAGAACTCCTTCACGAACGCGCTCGTGAACGGCACCTCGATGCCGGCCTTGAGCGAGTTGTTGATGAGCATCGGGATGTAGACCTTCCTCACGCCCCGGTTGGCCCAGGGGTTCGACTTGCTCCGAAAGCCGTAACCGCAGGCCGACGAAGACAGCGCGAGGATGAGCGCCAGCACTACCGACCGCATCACTTCACCACGAAGTTGACGAGCTTGCCCGGCACGATCACCGTGCGCACGAGCTCCTTGCCGTCGAGAAAGAGGGTGACTTTCGGATCGCGCGCCGCGATCGCGGCCATATCGTCCTTGGAGACCGCCTTCGAGAGCGTGATGTTCGCGCGATGCTTGCCGTTGACCTGCACCACGACCGTGATGACGTCGAGCTCCACCGCTTGGGCATCGTGGTCTCTCCACGGCTCGAGCGACAGGAGGCTGGCGTTGCCGAGATTCTTCCACAGCTCCTCGCAGAGGTGCGGGGCGAAAGGCGAAAGCAGCCGGACGACCGTATCGATCGACTCGCGCAGGATCTGGCGGCTCGGCTCGTCGTTCAGCTCGACCTTGAAGCCGTAGATCTCGTTGACGAGCTCCATGATCGCCGAGATCGCGGTGTTGAAGCGGAAGTCGTGGTCGAGGTCGGCGGTGACTTTCTGGATGGTCTGGTGGGCCTTCGTGCGCAGCTTCTTGGCGTCGGGGTTGGCGATCGACGCGTGCGGAGCGCTCCACGGCTTGACGTCCTGGATGAGGCTGAGGTTGGCGTGGACCATGCGCCAGACGCGACCGACGAAGCGGTATGAGCCCTCGACGCCGGCGTCGCTCCACTCGAGCACCTTCTCGGGCGGAGCCGCGAAAAGAACGAACAGGCGCGTCGTGTCGGCGCCGTACCGCTCGATGAGACCGTCGGGATCGACGACGTTGCCCTTCGACTTGCTCATCTTGGCGCCGTCTTTGTAGACGATCCCCTGGTTGAGCAGGCGCGTGGCCGGCTCGCGCGGCACGCCGGCCGGCACCCAGCCGAGGTCTTGCAGGACGCGGTGGAAGAAACGGAAATAGAGCAGGTGCATCGTCGCGTGCTCGACGCCGCCGATGTACTGGTCGACCGGGCCCCAGTACTTCACGTCCTCGGCCGCGAACGGCTTGTCGGGCGTGGGGATCGACATGTAGCGCAGGTAGTACCAGCTCGACTCGACGAAGGTGTCCATCGTGTCGGTCTCGCGCTTGGCCGGGCCGCCGCACTTGGGGCACTTTACGTTGAGGAACTTCTCGCTCCGAGCGAGCGGGCTCGCGCCTTCGCCGGTGAACTCGACGTCCTCGGGCAGCACGACCGGCAGCTGGTCTTTCGGAACCGGAACCGCTCCGTCCTTGTCGCAGTGGATGATCGGGATCGGGGCGCCCCAATAGCGCTGGCGCGAGAGACCCCAGTCGCGGAGCTTGTAGTTGACCGTCGGGCGGCCCGCGCCCTTCTTCTCGAGCCAGATCGGAATCTTCTTCTTCGCCTCTTCGCTCGTGAGGCCGGTGAACTCGCCCGAGTCGAGCAGCTTGCCGTGGTCGGTGTAGGCCATGTCCTGGACGTAGACGGGCGGCGCGTCGGCGGGCAGGTCGACGGCCTCGATGACCTTCTTGATCGGAAGACCGTACTTCTTGGCGAAGGCGTGGTCACGCACGTCGTGCGCCGGCACGGCCATCACCGCGCCCGTGCCGTAGTCCATGAGCACGAAGTTCGCCGCGAACAGCGGGACTTTGGCGCCGGTCACCGGGTTGATGACGTGCACGCCGAGCGACACGCCCTCCTTCTCGTAGTTCTCGTCGGTGCGCTTGATCTTGTCGACCTTTCGCACCTTCTCGGCGAACGCCGAAACCTCGGCGGCGCGCCCGGCGCCGGTCGCGAGCTCGAGCGTCAGCGGATGCTCGGGGGCCAGGCTCAGATAGGTCACGCCGCAGACGGTGTCGGGGCGCGTGGTGAAGACGGGGATCTTCTTGCCTTTCGAGGGGCCGTCGGCCACCTCGAAGAGGATCTCGGCGCCGTCGCTGCGGCCGATCCAATGCTTCTGCTGCGAGGTCACGCGCTCGGGCCAGCCCGTGAGCTTGTCGATGCCGTCGAGCAGCTCCTCGGCGTACTGCGTGACCTTGAAGAACCACTGCGTGAGCTCCTTGGTCGTCGTCTCGTTCTCGCAGCGCCAGCAGCGGCCTTCCTCGACCTGCTCGTTGGCGAGCACGGTGTTGCACGAGGGGCACCAGTTGACGGTCGAAAGCTTGCGGTAGGCCAGGCCCTTTTCGAGCATCTGGATGAAGAAGAGCTGCTCCCACTTGTAATAATCGGCCGCGCAGGTCGCCACCTCGCGGCGCCAGTCGAAAAGCCAGCCCATCCGCTCGAACTGGCGCTTCATGTAGGCGATGTTCGAGTACGTCCAGCGCGACGGGTGCGTCTTGTGCTTGATGGCGGCGTTTTCGGCCGGCAGGCCGAACGCGTCCCAGCCCATCGGGTGCATGACGTTGAAGCCCCGCGCGGCCTTATAGCGCGCGATGACGTCGCCGATCGTGTAGTTGCGGACGTGACCCATGTGCAGAGTACCCGACGGGTACGGAAACATCTCCAGGATGTAGTACTTCGGCTTGTCGGTCGTCCGGTCGACTTCGAAGACGTGCTGCTTGCGCCACGCCTCTTGCCACCGGCTCTCGGTCTGCTTGTGGTCGAAAGTATCCTGCATGAGGGAGTTTTACTAACTATTGGCGGCTAGAGAAAGCTATATCTGAGTATCTTTACGACTTTCTCGAGCTTCTTGGCGTCGAGGCGATCGGCGTAATCCCGCTCGAGAATATCGACGGCTTCGACCTGCCGTTCCTTCATCCCCTCGAGCTTGCTCTTGGTGATGAGGTTGTCGTAGATGTTGGCGATCGCGACGAGACGCGCCAAGTCATACACCGCCAGGCCCTTGAGCCCGTTGGGGTAGCCGCTCCCGTCGAGGAACTCGTGGTGCTGAGCGACGATCATGCGAACCTCGTTGGCGACCTCCGAGCTCTTCTCGAGCAGCTCCTGGCCGAGCTTCGGGTGCTGCTGCATGGCCGGGTCGTTCTCGTCGGTCATCCCCTCGTCGCTCGTCTCGACGAGCATCTTGCCGATATCGTGGAAGAGCCCGCCCATCGCGAGGTTCTCGAGGATGATCTGGTGGGTGTAGCCCATCCGGAGGCCCAGAAAAACACTCAGCACGGACACGTTGACGGAATGGTCGACGGCGCCCTTGGAGTGCTTCTGCAGGGCCGAGATATTGTTGATCGCGAAAGGTTTGCGCAGAAACTCGGTGACGAGCTTCTTGGAAACCTCGACCGCCTCTTTCACGGCCTTGTCGTCTTTGGGATTCTCGAAGATGTCCATCATGGCGCGGCGCTGCGTGGCCACCTGCATGACGATCTCCTGCGTCTCCGGCGAAAACGCCTGCGAGATCGCCGCGGCTTCGCTGTTCTCGCCCTCGACGAACCAGGCGTTGAACGCGTCGCGGTCCGGCTCCTCGATGAAAACGTATTTGACGTGGTTGTAGACGAGCTTATTGAACGAGTCGGCGTCGAGCGTGTCCCCGCCGTTGCGATAGCGGATCATCTTGTGGCGCAGACAGAGGTAGACGGAGCCCGGCAGCGGTCGCTCGGCGGAGAGCTCGAGTAACGGCACAGAAATAAAGGTGGGTTTTCCCCCCGAAGCGCGGTCTCCAGCCATCCTCATTAGGGTATTGAATATCCGGATCAATGTAAATAACGTTCGGTTCAGCACGCAGGCGCGCAGGTCATGGACGCGAGCGGAGTCCACGCCGAGCTCGATCGCCGCCGAGGCGTCATTGAGCGCATCCTCGTAGCGTCCGGCCCGCGCCGCTA
>JACQAX010000305.1 GCA_016194795.1 Deltaproteobacteria bacterium
GCGGCGTAGACGTAGATCACCTGCTCGAGCTTCACGTCGGCCCAGGCGGCGCCGCAGTCGACGAGCTCGAGAATTCCAGGCATGAGCCGCGCCAGCGTGGCATGCCACGTCGACGAGTACAGGAGCGGCTTGGGAACGATGAACGAGTGCAGGCCGCCGGGCTCGAGCGAGGAGAGCGCGTGCTCGATGAACAAACGCGACGAGTCTCCCTTCGAGCCCGTATCGACGCCGTAGGGCGGGTTGCCGAGCACGGCGTGAAAGCGGCGTCCGTCGCGCGCACGAAGCGAGTTTTCGGCGGTCAGGTTCGCGAACGGAAGCTCGAGGCGCGCCACCTCGAGCGCCGCGCGGTCGACGTCGCGGCCGAAAAGGCAGCCCTCCTGGATCGCGCGAAGGAGACCGGGAGTCAGCTCCGTTCCGCGGGTCTGCAGCCAATCGCGGATGCGGCGGAACGCCGCCACGAGGAAGTAGCCGGCGCCGCATGCCGGATCGTAGACGCGAAGCGCGAGCGCCTGTTCCGCGCTCTCGCAGCGCGAGAGCAGCTCGCCCACGGTCGCCTCCACCATGTACGTGACGAGGGGCTCGGGGGAATAATAGACGCCGTTTGCCTTGCGGGTGCTCCGCCCAAGCGACCGCTCGTAGCTCGCGCCCGCCGTCTGCGTGTCCATCAACACTCAGTCTAGCAAAACAGCCTGAAAACGCGCAGACTGAAATCAATGGATGCACCGCTGCTTCTGCGCAGGCTGACCGGTGACGGCGGGCGGCGTCAGACGATTTCGTACTGGCTCTTCCTGCGAAGCCTCGGGCTCGTCGCGCTCATCGCGTTCAGCTCGTACTGGTGGCAGCTTCCGGGGCTGATCGGCAGCCGCGGCCTTCTGCCCACCGACTACAGCGACGCGTTCCTCCACTCCGTCTGCGCGGGCGGCGTGCTCGCGTCGGCGCTGCTGGTCGCGAACGTCCTGCCTCGCGTGGCGTGCTTCGCGATCTGGCTGCTCTACCTCACGCTCTCCGACGCCGACCCGGTCTTTCTTTCGTTTCAGTGGGACGCCCTCCTCATGGAGGCCGCGTTCTTCGCGATTCTCGTGGGGCCGGGACGCGGCTTCCTGATGCGCTGGCTGCTCTTCAAGCTGATGCTCTCGTCGGGCCTCTGCAAGCTCTCGAGCGGCGACCTGACGTGGCGGGACCTCACGGCCCTCACCTATCATTTCGAGACTCAGCCGCTGCCGACCTGGATTGGCTGGTACGCGCACCAGCTGCCGCAGGCTCTGCTGCGCGCCTCGGCGTTCGCCATGTTCGTCGTCGAGCTTCCGGCGACGCTGCTCATCCTCGTACCGTGGCGCTGGGCGCGGTGGACGGCGCTCGCGCTCACCGCCGGGCTGCAGCTTTTCATCGCGCTCACGGGCAACTACGGCTTCTTCAACCTGCTCACGCTCGCACTCTGCTTCTTTCTGCTCGATGACGACGACTGGAGGCGCGTCGTCCCGGCGGGCCTGCTCGCCCATGTCGAGAAACGCGTCGCACGCCTGCCCACCGAGTCGTCGCGCGCGGCCCTGCGCGCCGCCGCGGGCGGCACCGTTTTCGCGGTGGCGCTGGGAGCCGTGTGCATCGGAAGCGTCGCCATCCGCTCGTCGCTGCCCACGGCGCTGCTCATCCCGCTCTACGAGCTGGCGCCGTTTCGGGTCGTGAATCGCTACGGCCTGTTCGCGAACATGACGACGGAGCGCAATGAGATCACGATCGAGGGCAGCAACGACGCACGCACGTGGGTGGCGTACGACCTGAGCTGGAAGCCGGGGCCGCTCGGCCGGGCGCCCGGCTTCGTCGCGCCCTACCAGCCGCGCCTCGACTGGCAGCTCTGGTTCGCGGCGCTCGCCGACCCGCAGTACAGCCCGTGGGTTCGCAATCTCGTCACGCGGCTGCTCGAAGGCGAGCCCGACGTGCTGAAGCTCATCGGGACGAATCCGTTTCCGAAGCGCCCGCCGCGGCTGATCCGCGCGCGGATCTCGCGCTACTCGTTCACCGACGCGGCCACGCGCGCGCGCACCGGAAACTGGTGGGTGAGCGGCGAGCCGCGCCCGTTCCTGCCGGCTACTTCTCGAGACGGCAGCCGTCCTGCCGGATATTGAAGACGCCCTTGCCGTCGAAGCAGCTCGGGATGTCGCTCACGCGCTGGGCGTAGTTGGTGTTCACGTCGGTGCGAACACGTCCGTCCGAGGCGACCTCGCACGGGCGGTCGATGGCGCATTCCGGCTCGTCGAGGGCCTTGTCGTCGACGCCCGTGTTGTTGATCGCGACGATCTCGTGCGTCTCGAGCGAGATGACCGGCGAGCCCGAGCTGCCGCCGACCGAGCTGCACTGGTGGCGGAAGGCGCCGGTGAAGTCGTAGCCGCCTTCACGCAGGTTCGCGCGGCCGCCGATCTCGCAGGTCGAGCGGCGCACGAAGCGCTCGGCGCGCCGGACGCCTGACTGCGGGACGCCGACCATCTCGACGCGCGTGCCGCGCGCGGGGTCCTGAGCGGCGATGCGATGCGGGATGAACCCGGCTTTGATGACCTGGCCGAACGTGGCGTCGAGCTCGAACACGGTGACGTCGGTATTGTGCATCGTCGCATAAGCGATGCGCTTGATGGCGACCTTGCGAACGGCCGGGCCGGCGTCGATGAAGTAGTTGAAGCGGAAGTTCATCCCGGGCGTGACGGCCTTGTCGACCAGGACGTCGGTGGGCTTCATGAGATTCGGGCCGGCGCAGTGGCCGTTGCTCAGCACGTAGGCCGGGCCGTCCGGCCCCGCTCCGGTATCGAGAAACGCGCCGGTGCAGCCGCCGCCGCCGAAGATGTCGACGAGGCCCACGCCGTTGAGGGCGCGGCTCTCGGCGAGCTTGAGAATTTTCCAGTTGGCCAGGGGCGAGTTGACGGAGCTGTCGGGAAGCTTGTTGCCGTTGTCGTCGAACACGACCTCTTCCTCGGGCGTGAACGCCGCGGTGGCCAGAACGATCGCGAGAGCCGACAAGATCTTGAGCTTCATGTGATTTCCCCCTGGAACACGCATGTAGCCGAGATGCTGCTACGTGACAAGAGGGGGCGGCTATTTAACCTTGGCAGCGACGCGACAGCGAAATGCCTGGTAAACCTGGGGCAGGACGGCCGACGCCCCGATCTTCTTCCCCTCCGAGCGCGTGCGCGGAAGATAACCGATCGGAACCTCGCGGATTTTCAACGGCTTGCGGCGGTTCACACGCCCGACGAGGCCCGCGAACTCCGCCTCGAAATCGAATCCGTCGCTGGTGAGCGGAAGACGCGCAAGCAGATCGGCCCGCACCATCCGCGCGCAGCAGTGGACGTCGGCCAGGCGCAATCCCGAAAGCGTGTTCGACATGAGGGTGAGGAGACGATTCGCCGTCGAGCGCATCAGATAGTTCGGATACTCGCGGAGCGTCGGCTCGAAGGTGAAGACGCGCGTGCCGAAAACGATGTCGGCTTCGCCTCGCGAGACGATGCTTAAGCCCTCGAAGAGCGATTTGGGGTCAAGCTCGCCGTCGGCATCCCAGAAACCGACGATCGCGTCGGGCTTGATCTCTTTCAGAGCCTGCTCGATGGCATATCTCAGGATCGAGCCCTTGCCCTGGTTCTCGACGCGGCGGAGAAAACGGTGGGTCGCGAGGGCTTTCGGAAATTTCTCGGAGACGAGGCTCTCGAGCCGCGCGTGCGAACCGTCGGTCGAGCCGTCGTCGGCCCACCAGAAACGGATGTTCGCGCCGGCGCCGCCGATGGCGCTTTTTCCGAGCTCGCGCACGAACGTGTCGACGGCCCCCTCGAGGCGCCCGACTTCGTTGTAAAATGGGATGATGATCTCGAATTCCATCAGAGCTCGCCGAGAACCTGCGCGACGTGTCCGTTCGCTTTCACCTTGGGGTAAATCTTCTGGATGCGCCCGTCGCCGCCGATGACGAACGTCGTGCGCACGATACCCATGAACTTGCGGCCGTAGAGCGACTTCTCCTGCCAGACGCCGTAAGCCCCGCAGACCTTGCCGTCGACGTCGGCGAGCAGCGGGAACGTGAGCGAGTGCTTGTCGCGAAATTTCCCGTGGCTTGCGACCGGATCCTTGCTCACGCCGAGCACGACCGCTTTCTTCTTCTTGATCGCGGCGGCGGCGTCACGGAAATCGCAGGCCTGTTGCGTGCACCCGGGCGTGAGGTCCTTGGGGTAGAAATACAGGATGACGGTCTTTCCCTTGAAGTCTTTGAGCGCGACTTTCTCGCCGGAATCCGACTCCAGCTGAAACGCGGGGGCTTTGTCGCCTTCTTTGAGCATGATCGAAAAGTACCATCGGCTCTCGACAGTTGTCAAACCGATGGACAGTTTCCGCGCATGAATTCAGGCACTTAGCCTGGCCTCGTTCTTGTATATCCTATACTTTGGAGAAAGAGAGACTCATGACGATCCGTCTCGCCAACCTATTCCTGCTCGTCTCGCTCTTGGCGTTACCGCTTTACGGCGCACGCACGCACATGCAGCGCCCGGCGCCCGCGGCCAGCACCGACGAGGAACATCGCGCCGATCTCGCGCGTCTCGCGGTGCTGCCACACGCGGAATACCTGGTCGCCGGGCAGGGTGCCCCACGCAGCGACTACGGCGACTGCAACCGCGACATCCCCGTTTTCATCAAGACGCTCGCCTCGAAGGGCCTTACCGTCGTCGAAACCGTCACCTGCGTGCCGGTCGAGGGCGACCGCGAAGCCTACGCGCCCGCGTTTCGCGCGACCGCCGCGGAAGACCTCGCTCCGGCGCTGGTGACGGGCGGTCGCTACAACTCCTACAGCTTCTGCGAGCTCGAAGCGCAGCGCATGCTCGTCGACCTCGCCAAAAAGGGCCGGCAGACGGTACTCGAAAGCTCCTGCAAGCGCGTGAAGGGCACCGAGCTCGGAGGCTCGTCGGACGACCTTTACGAGCCGTCGGCGGTCGTGCTTGCCGTCGCCAAAAGAGCCGAGCCCACGCGCCAATACAGCTCGATCGAAGCGCTCGCCAACCCCGTCAAGAGCGAGTAGTCAGCCGACCGTCTTCACGGGGCGCAGCGGGGTCACGAGATCCTCCCAGCTCTTGAGTTGGAAAAACGTCTCGCCCTCGCGCAGCTCGAGGTATTTGCGGTGCTTGCGCGGGTAACCGACGTTGACGTACTGCCCCTCGTGGCCGTCGACGCGGAAGCGCATGTCGTCGAGATGGTGCGAATGCCCCATGATGACGAAGTCGTAACCGCTGGAGATCTGCTCGCAGGCGTAGTTCCGGAAGAGGTGCACGACCTTCTCGCTCGCCTCCGGGTTGTAGCCGCGGCTCGCCTTCGACATCATGCTGCCGACGCGGTCGATGAGCGCGCCGGGGGCCGCCTCGATGATGCACTGGGAGACGAGGTTGCGCGTGAGGAAGCGAAACGTCTGGTAGCCCACGTCGCGCCAGTTGATCTTGTCGCCGTGGCAGAAGTGGAACTTCCGCCCGTTCCACTCGTAGTGGAGCGTGTCGGCGTAAAGACGCACGTGCGCGCAGTCGTCGAAGATGTTCTCGAGATGAAAGTCGTGGTTGCCTTCGATGTAAAAGACCTCCACCCCGCGCGAGCCCAGCTCGCGCAATCTGGAGATGAGCTCGTAGTAACGGTCGGTGAACACGCTCTTGTTGCCGATGAACAGGTCGAAGAGGTCGCCGACGATGAAGAACTTGTCGCCCTCGCCGAGCTTGCCGTCGATGAAGCGAAGAAGAGCCCGGTAGAGCGGGTCTTCGGGGCCCCAGACGTGCAGATCGCTCAGGATTACGAGTTTGCCAGCCATGTCCAGAGGAGTAGCAGATCAGACTTTCTGATCAAGGATTTTCCCGGGCGAGGCGTTCACGCCCGCGGTGCTGTCGCGCAGCTTCATGAACTCCTCGGCGCTCATCACCTTCACCACCGAGCCGTTGGCCTGGGCGAGGCGGACTCGCAGGCCCTCTTTCGTGTTGAGCACCTCGACGCGCATGCCGGTCTGGGTGAAATTGTCGCTGGAGCGCAGGTCGGCCATCGCTTTTTCGACGGTCTGGCGGTCGGCCGGAGGCTGCTGCTCCTCGTCCGGCTTCTGCTGCTGTTGTTCTTTTTTCTGCTGGTTCGCGGAACCTTGCTGGTCGGCCGACTCTTTGCGTTTGATCGCTGCCGTACCGAAGGCCGTTCCGGAAACCCGCTCGATCTTTGCTGACACGAGGCTCTCCTAGCCTCTGTATCGGCATTGAAACGAAGAAAATGCAGAGGCAATTCGTGCCGAGCCCGGCCTAGCGGCTCCACATCACGAAGGCGTCGCGGAAGAAGAGCTGCGCGAAGCCCGCGAACGGGTCGTTCGACTGGTTCGTGCAGCCGCGGCGCTCGCGGAACTTGTCGCCCATCTTGATGCGCACGAGGTAGTGGTCCTTGCAGTGGCGCTTGGGCTTGGGCTGGCGGGCTGAGAAGAATTTTTCGACCTCCACGGCCTGCTTCATGCGGCGGGCGAACACGCCGGGCGGCATGCCCTTCGGCGCCGTGCCTTGCGGAACGTCCTTCGCTTCGGAGGCCGGCCGGCGGTCGAGCTCCGGCGAAACCTCGCCTAGCTGAAACAGCTGAACCCGGCCTTCTCCGCCTACGGCAAGGAGATGCGGCTCGGGCTCGTTATCCTGCGAAAACCCCACCTCGATCGAGGCTCCTGCGAGCTCGCTCGAAAGCGGGGCATCCTGTTCTTCGACGACCGTGGGCGCCGAGTCGTTCGAGGCCGGCAGACGATTGACTGTTTTCGGAGCGACGCGGGCCGCGTCGTCGGCGGCTTCCGCGTAAAGAGAAACGACGGTCATCACGGAGGCGACGACGGCCGCCCAGAGTAAAAGTCTCATGCGTCCCCTTCTGTTGCGTGTCTAGTTGGGAATCCCCGGAAGGCCGGGTGGCCTTCCGGGGTTGGGCTTAAGGAAGAACTCCTCACGATTGAGGGTCCTTCTCGCGCAAGACACTTTTACAGAAGTTTGAGAGCCTGAGCAGGCAGCTGGTTAGCCTGAGACAACACTGAGATGCTCGCGGCATTCAGGATGTTCTGCTTGACCAGGTTGGCCGACTCCTCGGCGATATCCGTGTCGCGGATACGCGAGTTGGCGGCCGACAAGCCTTCGATGTCGTTACCGAGGCCGTTCGACGTCGAGGTCAAGCGGTTCTGCATGGCACCGAAATCGGCTCGATACGAGTTGACCTTGTCGAGCGCCGTATCGAGCTCTTCGAGAGCCGTACGAGCCGCGTCGATGTCACGCACGTGCGTGCCGTCGATGCCGATCGAGTCGGTCTTGGTGTTGTAGTTGTTGATCGACAGGCCGATCTGGTCAGCCTGCAGGTTGAACGAGCCGACCTGGATCGAGAGCTCGCCCTTCTCGTTTTCGCCGTTGAGGAGCTTCGTGCCGTTGAAGTTGGTGTGGTCGGCCACGCGGTCGATTTCCGACTTCAGCTGCTGGATTTCCTGGTCGATGAAGCCGCGTTCGCGGTCGCCGACGGTGTCAGAGGCAGCCTGCACCGAAAGCTCACGCATGCGGATGAGGTTGTTGCTGACTTCAGCGAGGCCGCCTTCCGCGACCTGCACGAGGCTGATGCCGTCGTTCGCGTTGCGCTGCGCCTGTTTCTGGCTGCGGATCTGGCCTCTCAAACGCTCGGAAATCGACAGGCCGGCCGCGTCGTCCGCCGCAGTGGTGATGCGCTCACCGCTCGACAGTTTCATCATCGACTTGGCCGCGTTGCCCTTGTTCATGTCCAGGACACGCTCTGCCGCCATGGAAGCGAGGTTCGTATTAATTCTCAAGCCCATTTGGATACTCCTTCGTACTGATTGTTGCTTGCGCGAGTGACGCACTGCGTTAGACAACGCGTGTGCGACCCCGTTTCCGGTTTTCCCCCGGAACTTTTTGGGCGCGAGGGCGCGTGAGCGCGCGACGGTCGCTCGTGCGAAGCACGAAGACGCAGGCGCGCGAAAGCGCGGTCAGGCCCGAAACTTTTTCAAATCAATTTTTTTTATTTATGAGGATTTATTGAAACTGCGATTACTGCGCGTGAAAACTGCTTGAGCGGTGAACTGCCTGCAACGTGGAGCTTGAGTACAACTGCTTCTTCGAACAAATCGGCCTCGGCGCGAGCCGGTGGCCGATATCCCCGAGAGCCTTTTTCGTTTTACCTACTTCGTGCTCTCACTAAGCTTATCGGCGGGGATGAAAAATACTTTAGTAAAAAAATCAGGTAAAGTGAGCTTTTCTCATGGCGAGATATTGGCATACGAAATCAGCCATTTGGAGTGGGTGGGAGTAGAGAGCCGTCCCCCGACGCTCTCTACTCGCCACCCCCATGAGCCCAAATGAGAGGATATGGGTATTCTTTTGGACCCAACTCCATAGAGCTCGGCTGGGTATATAGCCGGGCTCAGTTCTCGTATTGCTGACCAGGACTCAGGCTCTCAGCGTTAGCCGATGAGCTTGAGCGCCAAGACGTTTTCCTGGTTGGCTTGGGCCAAGGTTGCCGTCGCGGCCTGAGTCAAGATGTTACGCTTGGTCAGTTCCGCGCTCTCCGAAGCGACGTCGGCATCACGGATGCGCGAGTTCGCGGCGGAGATGTTCTCATTATAGACGTCCAAGTTGTTCACCGTGGACTGCAGCCGGTTCTGCATCGCGCCGAAGTTGGCGCGAGTGCCGCTCACCTTCGAGATCGCTTCGTCGAGAACCTGGAGGTTCATCTGCGACGATTCACGGCTGCCCGTGTTCACGTCGTTGATGCCCAGAGACTCGACCGTGCTGCTCGCCGACGCCACGTCGTAGTGGAGGCGGTCTTTTTCCGGATCGCCGTGCGTGCCGACCTGGAACTCAAGCTGCGGGCCTTCGCCGCTCAAGAGCGACGTGCCGTTGAACTTGGTGTTCTGCGAGATACGGCCGATCTCGTTCTTGAGCTGCTGAACTTCTTTGTCCGTGAAAGAACGCTCGGTGTCGCTCAGCGTGTCGCTGGCCGACTGGATCGAGAGCTCACGCATGCGGATCAGCATGCTGCTCACTTCGTTCAGGCCGCCTTCAGCGACCTGCACGAGCGAGATGGCATCCTGGGTGTTGCGTGCAGCCTGTCTGTTGCTGCGGATTTCAGCTTTGAACTTCTCGCTGATCGCGAGACCCGCAGCGTCGTCCGCAGAGCTGACGATGCGTTCACCAGTGGAAAGTTTTTCGAGTTCATGATTGCCAGCCGCACGCTGCATACCCAAAGCACGCTGACCCACGAGCGATTGAACGTTTGTCCCAATACGAAGTCCCATGTACTTCTCCTCCCAAAATCAAAGAAACGATTTCTATTTCACTCAAGAGGAGAGAGGTATGACTTGCTGTATCCCACCACCCAACTCTTGCTTGTCCCACCAAACGATTCGGATGCCTGACCAAATCACTTTAGAGTTTTTTGCTCAGGTATTGACTTTTCCGAGCGGCCTCGTAGGGCGTCGCCTTTTTTTCGAGAACCTTGGCGAGAAGCTTCTGGCCGTTGCTCTCGGCCATCTTCCGACGGACGTCGCGGCTCATCTTGCTCCAGATGATCTCGAGGATCTCTTCCTCGATGAATGCCGCGCGCTTGCGCTCGATCGTGCCGTGCTTGTGGGCGAAGTCGCGGTAAGCCTGAACCTGGGTGAAGAGCTCGCCCACGCCCTGGTTGAAGAGGGCCTGCGTCTGGATGACGGGGATGTTCCACTTCGCGGCATCGTCATGCGCCATCCCGATCATATTAACCAGCTCCTTGACGAGCTTGTCGGCCTCGGGACGGTCGCACTTGTTGACGACGAACAGATCGGCGATCTCCATGAGGCCGGCCTTCATCACCTGGATGCTGTCGCCGCTCTCGGGCACCAGCACCACGCACACGGCATGTCCGAGCTTGAGGACGTCGAGCTCGGTCTGGCCGACGCCGGCGGTCTCGACGATGATCCAGTCGAAGCCCGCGGCGTCGAGGGCCATCACGACCTCTTTCGACGACTGCGAGAGCCCCCCGTGCTTGCCGCGCGTGCCGAGGCTGCGGATATAGACGCCCGGGTCGCCCGAGTGCTGCTGCATGCGGATACGATCGCCCAAGATCGCGCCGCCGCTGAACGGGCTCGACGGGTCGATGGCGATGACGGCGACGCGCTTTCCGGTGCGGCGGATCTCGGCAACCAGCTTGTCGGTCACCGTGGATTTGCCCGCGCCCGGCGGGCCCGTGATGCCGAGCACGAAGGCGTTGCCGGTCTTGGGATAGATCTCGTCGACGAGCTTGCGGAGATGCTCGCCGCGATCCTCGATGAACGAGATCACGCGCGCGAGCGAAAGACGGTCTCCGGCGAGCATTTTATCGATGAGCTCCACGAGTCAACCCTTCTTGATCTTGTTCACGATCTTCGTCGTCGACTTGCCGTCGACGAACTTCAGCGAGAAAACTTTTCCGCCCCAGGAGAGCACTTCTTTCGAGCCGAGAATCTGCGCGACCTTCCAGTCGCCGCCCTTGCAGAGAACGCCGGGGCGCAGTTTCCGGATGATCGCGCGCGGATCGCCTTTGTCGAACCACGTCACCGCGTCCACGCTCTCGAGCCCGGCCATGACCTGCATGCGATGCTCGAGGTTGTTGATCGGGCGCGAGGGACCCTTGAGCTTTCTCACGGCGGCGTCGGTGTCCATCGCGACGACGAGGAAGTCGCCCTTCGCGCGCGCGGCCTCGAGGTAGCTCACGTGGCCGGGATGGAGGATGTCGAAGCAGCCGTTGGTGAAGACGACGCGGCGGCCGGCGCGCGCCTGCGCGCGGCACTGCTTTTCGGCCTGCACGGGGCTGAGGATTTTTTTTCGGGAGGCTCTCGGCGTCTTCTTCACGACGTCCGTGAGCTTAGCTCAGCACGACTTCGCTGTCAGTAATGACGTCGTGCCAGCAGCGATGCCGCGAGTCGAAGAAGTACCAGAAGAGCCCGACGCCGAGCGGAACGGCCGCGATGAAGAAGCACACCGCGCGGCCGAGCGTCGCGAAACCGCTCGTGGTGCGGATGCGGATGCCCATGATCGCCTTGCCGAGGGTGCGCTGCCAGGTCGTTTCCTGGATGAGAAAGTAGCCCATGTGCACGACCAGATAGAGCAGCGCGAGCGGTCCGAGCAGCTGCGTGCCGCGATCGGAGAGAAGATGCGCGAGATCGTAGCCGTTGAGAGTGAAGCTCGACCAGACGATGACGGCGAACATCATGGTCGAGAAAAAGACGTCGAGCCCGTACGCGATGACGCGACGGACGAAGCTCGCGGCCTCGATCTCGGTTTCGAGCGCGAGAGTCGGCGAAGCGGCCCCAGTACCGACTTCTGAATCGAACTGCTCGACCAGGCGCCGCGCGCTCTCAGTGCCAACCGGAGCCTGGCGAAGCGCCTGCGACGGCATCGGCTCGCGCATGGGCGGGGCCGACGGCGGCATCGCGAACGGCGAGATCGGCTTCTTTTTCGCGTGCGCCGGCGTGTACGGCAGACCGTCCGCGAAATGATTCAAACCAAGTCCCTCGGACAATGGCTTGAAGCTGGGCTTAAAGCCGATCGAAGTAGATTGTTCGGAGTGTTTGTCCATACCAAAATATTATGGTCAAGGTTGTCGTACAAAGCAACTAACTTACTGAAACTACTATACGGGCCAGGGTGAGCGCAGCCACGACGGCAGTTTCAACGCGCAGCACCGAGTTGCCCAACGAAACGGATTGGAATCCGGAGGCGACGAGCTCTTCACGCTCAGCGTCGGAGAATCCGCCTTCGGGTCCGATCATCAAACGGATTCCTGAAGAGCGCGCACCATGCAACTTTTTCCAACACTCGGTCAAGAGCTCTTGTTCGGAACGCTTCGCGCTTCTCAGCTCGGAGAGAAAGACGAACGAAGCGGGACCTGGCAGGCGCGTCGAGCGCAGGTACTCGGGCCACGGCGCGGGCGCGCTCACGAGCGGTCGCCAGAGGCGCTCGGATTGCTCGATGGCCTCGTCCATGATCGCCTGCCAGCGGCGGACGTACTTCGTCTCGTCGCCGCCGGGCGGCTTTACCACGCTCCGCGAGCTCACGACCGGCGTGACGCGCGTGGCGCCGCACTCGACGGCCTTCTCGACGACCCAATCCATCGTCGCGTTCTTCGGAAGCGCGACGACCAGCTCGAGCTCGCTCGGCCGCGCGGCTGACTGCTCGAGAAGCGCTCCCACGCGAACCGCCGCAAGGTCGCCGGCCTTCTCGAGCGTACCCTCGAGCAGCCGGCCGGCGCCGTCCAGCACGTTCACCCGCTCATCCCATTCCATGCGCAAGACTTTGCGCAGGTGTTTCGCCTTGTCGGGATCGAGGCGCACCAGGGCGCCCGGCGCGGCGCCGACGGCTTCGGTCACGAGGAGGTGGCGAAGGGCCACGTGGCGCGCGGTCATGGCGTGGCACTCCCGAGACGCACGTCGGCCAGGGTGCGGTAGTCGCCGTTGGGGTACATCACGATGTGCTTCATCTCGTCGGTCCCGATAAAAGTGTTGTTCCAGTGAAAAAGGCTCACGTACGGAAGCTCGCGCGCGACAAGCTTCTGGGCTTTGGAGAAATAGCCCTTTCTGCGCGCGTCATCCACCTCATTCATGCCGAGCTCGAGCAGGCGGTCGAGCTCGGGGCTCGAATAAGCTCCGCGATTCATGCCCTTGGGAGCGGCCTGTGACGAGTGGAACGCGCGAAAATAGATCGCCGGGCTGTTCACGCCGATCCACCGCGAGTGGAACATGTCGAAATTCCCGGCGTTGACCTGCGCGAAGAACGTCCCCGGCTCGACGATGTCGAGCCGCGCGTCGATCCCGACGTGGCGGAGCTCGTTGACGACGATGCGCGCGAGCTCGTTGCCGAACTTGTCGGTCGTCGTCTTGAAGAAGAGCGGAAAACGCCAGCCCCCCTCGCGACGCGGATAACCGGCCTCGTCGAGCAGGCGCTCAGCTTTCGCGGCGTCGTAGGCGTAGCTTTCGACGTCGGGCTCATAATAATCGCGGTGCGCGGGCGCGAGTATCCCCGAAGCACGCCTCCCGAAACCCCGGATGCGGTGCTCGATCACGTCGTCGACGTCGATCGCATGGGCGATGGCCTGGCGTACTTTGAGGTTGGCGAGCCGCGGGTTTCGGAAATTGAACGCGAGATAGCTGTAGTTGACGCCGGCGGCGTCGACGATCGCGAGCCCGCGCGGCGGGTTCTTCCGGAGATAGTCGGTTTTCGTGAGGCTGAGCGCGCTGAGCAGCACGTTGCCGTCTCCGCGCACGAGACGCTGGTACCGGGTGGTGTCGTCGGCGACGTGGCGGAAGACGATCTCCCGAAAGCCGTCCGCCGGAACCGCGTCGAACGCCCCGTCGACCGCGACGGCGCGGATCTCGTCGGGCTTCTCGGAAACGACCTTGTAGCGGCCCGCGCCGACGATGCGGGCGCCGTCGCGCTTGAAAATCTTGAGCAGGGGAAAGTCGTGCAGCAGAAACGGCTGGGGCGAGTCGGTCTCGAGACGCACGTGGCGCGCGCCCTCGGCCCAGATGCGCCGGACGTGCTTGAGCGCGATCGCGTGCGGCGAGTCGCCGCGGTAGAGCTCGAGCGCGCGCACGACGGCGGCGGCGTCGAGCGGCGATCCGTCGTGGAAGCGCAGCCCCTCGCGCAGCGTGAAGCTGAAGTCCCGATAGCCACGAACCTTCCAGCTCTCGGCGAGATACGGCTCGAGGCCCATCGAGGGAGTCGCTCGAACGAGCGACGCGTGGAGGAGGTTGTCGATCTTTTGACTCACGGCATCAGCGGCATGGAGCGGGTCGATGTTACGCGGCTGTTGCTCGACGAGCATGACCGCGGTTCCCTTGGGGATCGCGGGCACCGAGCACGCTCCGAAAACCGCGGCCGTAATTGCCGCGCACGCGAGAACTATCAGCGGTGTTGTAGTTGGAAAAAATCGCCGCATCCCATAGACTTATCACAGCATGGACATCGTTAGTAAGAAGCTTCCGCCCCTGGCCGCGCTGCCGACGATCGACGGCATGCTCAAGCGACGCATCGACTTCTGGGTGAGCATCTACACGCAGTACTCCACCCAGGAGGGCGTGATCCACGACGCGAAATACCCCGAGATCGTGCTCGAGAAGCTCGACTTCCGCGCCGACCACGAAGACTACCGCACGCATCCGCACGAGAAAGAGAAGCGGATGCAGAAGAAGCTCGAGGACGTGAAGGATTTCTATCGCGACCTCCTGCTCTCGATCCACAAGAAGCAACAGGACCTGGTGCCGCTCAACGACGCCGAAAAGCGGGTCTACGAGCTTTACAAGGACATCAAGGAGCCCAACAAGTTCTACAACGCCGCCCACAACAAGCGCATCCGCTTCCAGCTCGGGCAGCGCGACCGTTTTCTGCAGGGCTACTTCTACTCGGGGCGCTACCTCGCGATGATGGAGAAGGTGTTCAAGGAGCGCGGCATCCCCGTCGAGATCACCCGGCTCCCGTTCGTCGAATCGTCGTTCAACCTGAAAGCGCGCTCGAAGGTCGGCGCGAGCGGCATCTGGCAGTTCATGCGCTCGACCGGAAAGTTCTATCTCAAGATCAACGATACGATAGACGAGCGCAACGACCCCATTCGCGCGACCGAGGCGGCGGCGTCGCTCCTGCGCCTGAACATGGACTCGCTGGGGAGCTGGCCTCTCGCGATCACGGCCTACAACCACGGCCGCAAGGGCCTGATGCGCGCCGTGCGCAAGGTCGGCTCGGACAACCTCGAGGACATCATCGACAACTACCGCTCGCGCAGCTTCGGCTTCGCGTCGACCAACTTCTTCTGCGAGTTCATGGCGGCCGTCGAAGTGGAGCGCAACGCCGAGAAGTATTTCGGGAAGGCCGAGCGCGACAAGCCGATCGAGTTCGCCGAGTTCGTGATGAACGACTACGTGAGCGCCATCGACCTGTCGACTTACACGCGCGTGCCGATGGATACGCTCATGGAGCTCAACCCCGGTCTCACCGACACGGTCTACCAGGGCAAGCGGCTGATCCCGGCCGGTTACGTGCTGCGCATCCCCGTCGAGCTGCGCGACAAGTTCCTCGCGCGCTACAACGAAATTCCCCCGGGCAAGAAGTTCGTCTCGCAGCGCGGGCCGAAACACGATCTCTCCGAACCGAAGGTCGCCGTGCGCGGCAAGCGCAAGCACCGTCTTTGACCGAACTTTTTTCCGGGGAATTTCTGTCAAATAAAAAAGTTTTTTCCGACAAACGCCGATGCTTGACTGGACCCTGATGCGTTTGTACTGATCGCCTCACATCGAAATCATGTAGTCAGCCTCGAGTAAAACATCCGAGTTTGGTCGAATGTCGGCTCAGACCAGTTTTGCATCATGCAGTACGTCCGTGTCTGAGACGGCCGCTTCGGCCGGTGGCCACCGGGAATCATCTCTGAATCCGCAGCTTCGTCGCCCGGTGGCCACTTTTAATTCCCCGCGAAATAACGTACAAAGTAAGTAATGTTTTTAATCGGCATCGCCGGAGGCTCGGGTTCGGGCAAGAGCACGTTCGCGGAGAAGGTCGTCCGCCACGTCGGATCGGACCAGGTCGTCCATCTGCATCAGGATTCGTACTACCTTCCGGTGCAACCCAAGGAGCATTTCGTGAAGGGAAAGCCGAACTACGACCATCCCGACAGCTTCGACTGGCCACTGATGCGCAACCAGCTCCAGACGCTCAAAGACGGCAATCCCATCCACGTTCCCGTCTACGACTTCGTGACGAGCACGCGCCAGCCGCGCACCGAGGTCGTCGGCCCGGCCAGGGTCTGCATCTTCGACGGCATCTACTCGCTCTGGGACGAGGAGATCCGCTCGCTTTTCGACCTCAAGATCTTCCTGCAC
>JACQAX010000306.1 GCA_016194795.1 Deltaproteobacteria bacterium
CAGGTTCAAGGCGGGGGACTATCGCTTCACCAACAAGATGCTCCCCAGCGAGGTGATGGCGATCATCATGTCGGGCGTCTCGTACGGGATGCAGCTGCCGATCCCCGAAGGCTTCAACATGGCGCAGATCGCGGAGGCGCTCGATAAGGTGAAGCCGGGCTCGCGCGAACGCTTCCTCGAGCTCTGCGCCGACCGGAAGTTCATCGCGACGCTGGAGCTTTCGCCGGGCGGGACGGCGCCGGCGACCCTCGAGGGCTATCTCTTTCCGGAGACCTATCTCGTCGGGCGCAAGACCCCCGAGGAGGAGGTCATTCGCCAGATGGTGCGCAAGTTCAAGGGGGTGTTCACCCCCGAGCTGCGCGCGCGGGCCAAGGAGATCGGGCTGAGCGAGCACGAGACGATCACGCTCGCGAGCATCATCGAGAAGGAGACGGGCGCGCCCGACGAGCGGCCGCTGATCTCTTCCGTGTTCCACAATCGGCTGAAGAAGCACATGAAGCTGCAGACCGACCCGACGGTGATCTACGGCATCAGGAACTACAACGGCAACATCACGCGCAAGGACCTCGAGACGCCGACGCCTTACAATACGTATTTCATCCCCGGCCTGCCACCAGGGCCGATCGCGAGCCCGGGCAAGGACGCGATCGTGGCCGCGCTCTATCCCAAAGAGTCGCCGTATCTCTTCTTCGTGTCGCACAACGACGGGACGCACGAGTTCACCTCGACGTACGACGACCACCGCAAGGCGGTGACCAAGTTTCAGCTCGACCCGAAGGCGCGCGAGGGCAAGTCCTGGCGCGACCTGAGCAAGCGCCTCCCGCAGGGGCCGCAAAGCGGTAAGAACTAGGCTTCGCGCTCAGTCAGTACGAGCAGCCCGGAAGCTTGAGCTCCGACGGGCGGCCGAGCTCGTCGCGCAAGGTCGCGACGCCGCAGACGTCGGTGAAGTCGAGGCGGTAGGTGGCGCCGCTCGAGGTGCTCAGCGTGAGGGTGCCGGCGACGGGATGGCAGCACTTCGTCTTGCGATAGAGCACGTTGGCGACTCGAACGTCCGCGGTGGCCTCGCGCGAGCGGTCGTAGAGCGAGAACGCGCCGTCGAAGACGCGCGGATCGGAATCCCACGGCGACCTCATCGTCATCGTGAGGGGCTCGAGGGCGAAGATCCGGAAGTGCTCGGTGTCGGGGTCGGGCTTGATGACGTGGTGGACCCAGAAGTCGAAGCTTACGGCGAGCGCGGGAGTGCCGTTGAAGCCCGCTGCGGCGCGGCCCCAGTGGCGCGCCATGCGGTGTCCCACCCGCGAGACGTCGTAGGTGCGGGAGGGCGCGGTCGACGGCACTGCTTCGTCGAGCAGGCTCTCGTCGCCGAGCGCGAGAAGCAGGCTTCCGTGCGACGGCGGCCACGCGGCGAAGTGGAAGGGGCCGTGGCGCGTGGCGCAGCCCGAAAGCTCGGGCACGCCCTCGGCGCGCATGAACACCGGGCCGTCGATCAGCCCGGCGTGGGTCACGCACGCGTCCGTTTTTTTGGCGTGCCGGTTTTCCGCGCATTGCGTGTCGACGCACGCCTGCGTGCCCAGGGCTCCGGGCGTCGGGGGCGCGTTGAACGGTCCGATCTCGTTGGCGAGCAGCGCGAGCGCCGACTCGGCGAGCGTGGCGTAGCTCGGCGCCATCGTGGCGAGCGTGGCAGCGGATTCTTTTTTCGCCGGGCCGCAGCCCAGGAAGGAGCAGGCGACGGCGAGAGCGAGAGCCAGGGTTGGGCGCAGCATGGCGCTCAATCTGGCAGCGAATCCCGAAAGCGAAAGGCGCGCCGCGCGATCAGCGAACGCGGATCGCCGACGCCTGCGACTCGGCCTGGGCGCGGGCCAGCTCGGCGGCTTCCTGCTCGCCGTCGGTCAACAGCTTCGTCTCGCACGCCTCGCGCGCGGCGAGGGCGGGCGTCGCGTTCGGGGCGCGGTAGCGATCGGGGTTCTCGAAGCGCAGGAGGCGGGCCTTGATCTCTTCGACCGAGACGCCCTGCTGGACGAGCTCGTGGAGCTGGTTGCGCAGCGGCGAGAGACGCGCCTGGATGTAGAGCTCGTCGCCCGACTCTTTGAGCTTGTCGAAGAAGTCGCTCATCAGCACGCCGCTCGTCGAGTCGAGCGCCATCTTGCCGTTCTTGATCTCGAAGGTGAGCAGCGCGCTGCGCGCCTTCTTGTGGAGCGGATCGGTGGCGGTGCCGATGACGGCGACCTGGAGCAGGTAAGACGTTTTCGACCACCAGTGGGCCTTGGGAGCCTCGCTGAACGAGATCACGCGCGTCGAGACGTCGAGGCGGAACGGATAGTTTTCCCACTCGGACTTCTTCTCGAAGATCGTCATGTCGAGCCAGTGGTTGAAGAGCTCCTCGAGCGAGCCCGAGACGACCGAGCGCATCGCATTCGTGGCTTCGGGGTTCTCGAGCTTCACGACTGCCATGTTTTCGGGCTTGGCGGCGACCGCGTAGAAGCCGGTCGTGTTGTGCGCGATGATGGCCTCGGCGGCTTTTTTCAGCTTCTCGATCTCGTACTGGAGGTTCTGCTTCTCGCCGGCGAGGCGCTTGAGGTCGGCGTCGGCCGTGGCGACTTTCCGCTCGGCCTCGTCGAGGGCAAGTTTCGCGGCGGCGACCTTGGCCTCGAGCTCCCCGAGCTTCTGGGGCAGGTGCTTGATGCCCTGCAGGCGCGCGATCTCGGCGGTCTCGCGCTCGACCTTGGCGAGCGCGCCCTTGAGCTCGGCATTCCGGGTTTCGAGCTCCTTGGCGGCCGCGGCGCGCGCCGTCTCGAGCTCGCCCTTGAGCTTGTCGATCTTCGCCTGTTCGGCGGCGCGCTGGCCTTCGACTTCCTTCAGAAGTATTTTCACGAGCTCGACCTTCTCGCCGGGCGCTTCGCCGAGGCGCTTGAGGAAGAGCTGCTCGTCGGTGGTGAAGTCGTACTGGCGGGCGCGCTCGAAGGCGGCTTTCACCTGCTTGAGCAGAGAGATGAACTGGGTCGGACGCAGCTCGTTGTGGTAGCCTTCGGTGCCGCAAACCTTTTGGATGACCACAGTGAGATCGTTCAGCACGTCTTTGGAGACGGCGCTCGAGGTTACGAGGGTGGCCGTGCGAATCAGGCTTTCGAGCTCGATTCGAAGCGTGCGCGAGGCATCGAGACCTTGCTTGTAGTCGTTCTGCGTCTTCCCCTGAAAGTGGGCGATCTGGGCGATGGCGAAGTCGATGCCCTGGGAATAAGCCGTCGAGTCGGCAGCCTTGACGGCGGTGCATGAAAGGGCGACAGCGATGGCCGTGGCGATAAAGATGCGCATGGCGCACTTTATAACATAGTTGACTTGTTTAATCAACAAATCAGGTTACGATTTCGCCAACAAGATCGTAGGGTAAGATCTCGGTGATCTTAACTCGAACGAGATCGCCGGGGTTGGCCACGCCGTCGTTGATGAGCACGGCGCCGTCGATTTCGGGGGCCTGGCCGAAGTGCCGGCCACGGAGCAGAAGCTCGGTTTCTTCCGACTCGCCTTCGACGAGCACCGTGAGCTCGCGGCCGAGCATCGACTTGTTTCTCAGGATCGAGAACTGCTCGTGGAGCTTGCGGATCTCGCGCTGGCGCCGGACGCGCGTGCGCATGGGGACCTGGCCTTCCATCACGCCCGCCTTGGTGCCTTC
>JACQAX010000273.1 GCA_016194795.1 Deltaproteobacteria bacterium
ATCGAGAGGTAGGCGTCGATCGCCTGGGCGACGCGCCCGGGCAGGGGCAGCACCCGCTCCTTGTCGCCCTTGCCGCGCACGCGGATGCAGCGCGCCCCGTCCTGCTCGAAAAAATCGCTCGTGCGCAGCCCGACGAGCTCGGCGCGCCGGAGGCCCAGGTGGAAGAGCACCATGAGTATGGCATGGTGCAGGCGGCCCGCGATCTTGTGGCGGCCCAGGTGCTCGGCATGGTCGAGCATCATCTTAACCCGGTCGTTCGGGATGTCGCGCGTGGGCGACTCGCGCCCGGCCCTGAAGCTGTGGACGGCCTTGGCCGGGTTGTTGGGAATCACCCCGTTCAAGACGAGCCAGTTGAGAAACGACCTGAGCGTCGCGATCTTTCGGTTGATCGAGACGTGCGAGAGGGGCTGGCCGGTGCGCTCACTGGGACGCGTCTTGAGCTGGTCCCGGTACTCGACGAGCGTGTGGACGTTCATGGGCTTGCCGGTGGTCTTGAGGAAGACGAGAAACTCCTCGAGGTCTTTCTGATAGGCGCGCTGGGTATGGGGGCTGTTTTGTACCTTAAGGAAGGAGTCGAGGTGGGCCCAGAAGCCGGCGTTCTCCCAAAGGATGCCTGACACGATCGTTTTTTTCTCGGCGAGCGCCACCGGAACCTGTCCCGGGACAGGCTGCGGTCGGGCAGGCTCCAGCAGCTCGACCGTAGGGGTAGGGCGCACCTCGATGGGCGGCTTGGGGGCCGGCGTTTCCGCGGCGGCCGCCGGGAGCGGCGTCAAAACCTGTCCCGGGACAGGCTCAAGCCCTTGCATCGTCTGACGATAGGTTTGTAGCGCTGCCCTGACCGAATTCAGGATCGCCCGCCCAAAACGTCCCAGCCTTCTGCGCATCCCGCGTCTCCCGTTTTATTGGCTGATATTTAATAGAGATAATTAAACTTATCACCAATAAGTGTACGCCGGAACCCGACCCAGGCAAGCAAGAAGTCGAGGAGTAGGCCTAGGGGTACCCCTCAGCCCAACACGCCTCTCGCGT
The DNA here is from genome assembly GCA_016194795.1 of Deltaproteobacteria bacterium. GTDB lineage: Bacteria > Bdellovibrionota > UBA1018 > UBA1018 > UBA923 > JACQAX01. The sequence continues at coordinate 1,030 of JACQAX010000273.1, forward strand.
TCCCCCAAAAAACTCCCTCAGAAAAAACCAAACAGTCGGAAATAAAAAAGGGACCGACTCGTCATGAGTCGGTCCCTTGAGATCAGGTCGTCCGGTGACCCGAAATTTTTTGACTTACGGAACCAGGAACGTCACGTGGTCCGCATCGAGATACGTGCGGGTGTCGTCGTGGTAAAGGTCGTTCGTGACCGTGCCGAAAACTTCCACGCGGTGCGTGGCGATTTCGACAAGGTAGAAGCCCGTTTCGCCCGGGAGGATCGTCGCGTCGAAAGCCGTCTGCTGACCGGGGTTTTCGATCGCGAAGCTCACGGCCTGGCCATCCACGAACACGTCCACGGCTTCGCCGCTGTTGTCGTAGTTGTTCTGAACGAGAACGACCGGGGCGTTGTCATAAACGTCCCACGTGGTCACGCCTTCAGCGAAGAAGGTGTCGACGCTGTTGAGCAGCTCTTGCGTGCCGGCTTTGAAGATCGTGACGTTGTACGTGGCAGGGAGGCCCATGTCGTAGCTGTGCGTTTCGCCAGCGGCGATCGTGTCCATATAAGCGCCGCCGATGTAAACATCGACCGTGTCATAGGTGTCGTTGGTCATGTCGAACACGGCATCGCCGACGATGACGGGACCGGGGCCGCAGCCCGCGGTCATCGCCGCGCCGAGAACGAGGGCAGCCAGAAGTTTCTTGGTGAATGAGAGCTTCATTACTTGCCGCCTTTCTTGGACGCGAGGGTGTTCTTCTTGATGCGGGCGACGACGTGAGCCGGAAGCTGAGCGGTCTTCAGCTTGAACTTGAGCTGCTTGTCGTGCTTGATCTTGAGGCCGATTTCTTTGTGGGCGACGACGGTCTTGTCGTCTTCCGCGCGGCGATCGAAGGGGCCGAGCGGGGTGGCGGCGCTGGCAAGGCTCGCGCAAAGCGAGGCAGCCAAAACCACGGAAGCGAGAATACGGGGGTTCATCATTCATCTCCTTGGGTAACTATTGGGTACAGGGTACGCGCACCTATACCAATCTTGACGCGTAGCGTCAACTTTATCTTTACGGCTGTCCGCCCGATGAATCATGTTAGGATTTAGACACATGGGGATCTTCCGCAGGGAGCGCGCATTCCTCGTCTTCGCAGTCGTTGCCGCCACTGGCGCCGCTCAGGCGGCGCCCGAGCCGGCCGAGAATCTCGCCATGGGCACCGCGATCGCCAAAGCCATGCGAAACAACCCGACGCTCGTCGCGCGCCGGCTCCAGCAGGAGCTCAACGAGATCACCTACGATGAGGCCTGGCGGCGGATGTGGCTTCCCTCGGTGACCGTCGGCGCGACGAGCGGCACGGCGTACACGCTCGCCCAGGTGCCGGGCAGCGCCGTGGCCTCCAACCCCATAACTTCGGCCGCGATCGCGACACGCTCAAGTCGGCCGAGCTCGAGGTTGACCGCTCGCGCGAGAGCATGCACGAGACCGAGCGAGGCGTGCGCTTCCAGGTCATCCAGACGGTCTTCAACTTCAAGACCCGCCAGGACCTGCTCGACGTCGCGCAGCGCTCGGTCGAGTCGTGCGAGAGCGTGCTGAGTCTCGTGCGCGGACGCAAGAGCTCGCGCGCCGACGTAGCCTCGGCCGAGATCGATCTCCTGAACGCGCGCAACATCCTCATCCAGAGCCAGACGGCCTATAGCCAGGCGCTCTGGGACCTCAACCTCGTGCTCGGCGACCCGATCGGCCACCCATACCGCGTGAAGAGCGAGGTGAAGTTCATCAAGTTCCGCATGACCCTCGACGACGTCCTGTCGGTCTACCGCCAGAACGCGCCGGCCATCCACGACGCGCGCAAGACTTACGAGCAGCGCCAGGCCGAGCTCCGCATCGCCGAGAAGAACGCGCTCCCGCTGCCCGTCCTGCAGTTCTCCGGCTTCAACTTCGGCTACAACTTCACCTCCGTCGGCACCTTTCCGAACCGCGACCCGGGCAACGTGAACTTCTCGCTCGGCCTCGCGCTCAGCATCCCGATCATCGGCGACGGCGGCTTTCTCTTCCAGCGCGCGCTCCGCCAGGCCGAGGTGCGCGTCGAGGCGGCCGAGGTCGACCTGCGCAACGCGGCCAACGTCAACGAGGTGCGGGCGCGCGGGCTGTACACCACGCTCCTGCAGCTCGAGTACGCCGTCGATCTCAACCAGCGCATCTTCAAGCAGTCGTCCGACGTGTTCGAGGCCTCGCTCAGCGCGCTCCAGAACCGCTCGCTCTACAATCGCCTCGATCTCAAGAACGCGCTCGAGCAGCTCCGCACCGCCGAGCTCGCGCTCACGAGCTCGGTGCTCGACCATTACAACGCGAAGCTCGAGCTCGCCAACCTCATCGGCGTCGATCGTTTCCCCGAGGAGAACCTATGATCTTCGTTTTGGCGGCTCTCGCCGCGAGCCCGGCGTGGGCCGACCGCCAGCCGCCGCAGGCCCCGACCGGCTCGGGCAAGCCGGCTACCAGCATCAAGATCGACGACCCGACGCTCTACGCGCCGGCCGACGACTCGAGCTGGTACCTGCGCGGCGACGTCGGCGTCGACGTGCCGGTGGCGGGCGCGGCGGGTTTCGGCGTGGGCGTCGGGCACCTCGGCGACTACGTGTTCTTCGGCGGCGCGTTTCGTTTCTATGGGATGCGCTACGGAGCCGTGCGCGTCTACCAGCCCGGCACGAGCGGGCTTCTCGTGAACAAGGGCTCGGAGGTGGGGCGCCAACGCTCCGACTCCGACACGAGCACGATGTTCTCGCTGGGGCCCGAGATCGGCTTCATGATGAAGCTCTTCGGCAGCGACAAGTGGGTCGAGAGCGGGCGCTTCAGTCTCGCGTACGCGCAGTACCAGGACACGACCAACAGCCTCTCGATGCGCGGGGCCCTGGCCGAGTTCCACGCCGAGGTGGGCTACAAGCTCACCGAGTCGATCACGCTCGCGCCCGGCGTGACGTACTATCTCGGCTACACCCGCCGCACCGGCGCGACGGTTTCGACGGCGTTCGAGAGCAATAACTTCCTGCCAATCCAGTGGTGGTCGTGGCAGGGTGCCCTCTACGTCTGGTTCTGACGAGAGGTCTCGCGCGATGTACCCCGGCCGCTGCCCAAGATGCATGATGAGAGACGAGCACTGCCTTTGCGCGGAATGCGACCTCGCGCGCTCGCGGCTCGCCACGAGCACGCGCCTCGTGCTCGTCATCCACTTCCGCGAGCTGCGCACGACGACCAATACGGGAAGGCTTGCCTGTCTGGCGCTTCCCGACGCCGAGCTGCGCGTGCGGGGCAGGGAAGGCGCGCCTCTCCGAACCGACGATCTTTTCGAGCCCGGCCGCCGCACGCTCGTGCTCTTTCCGAGCGAAGCGGCCGACGACCTCACCCCCGAGTTCGCCGCGCGCAACCCGGGACCGTACACGCTCGTCGTCCCGGACGGCAACTGGAGCCAGTCTCGGCGCACGGCCCGCAGGCTCGGCCGCCTCGACGCCCCCGACGGCGCGCGCGTCCAGTTCGTGCGCCTGCCCCAGGCCGCGCCCTCGCGCTACGCCCTTCGCCACGAGCCCGCCCCCGACGGGCTCGCGACGTGCGAGGCGATCGCCCGTGCCTTGGGCGTGCTCGACGGTGCGGGCCCGCAGCGCGAGCTCGAGCGGGTGTTTGAGCTGATGGTCGAGCGCACGCTGGCGACGCGAGGGCTGTTTCCCTCGTAAATCCCCGCGAAACACCGAGTTAGACATGGCGCGTCATTTCTGCTATGAGACGCGCAGGGGTTTTAAAAATAGGGATATGACGGTCATCGAGACCGCGCCGGCCGTCCGGGTTGCCACGCCCGACGATGCCTTGCGCATCATCAATCTGTACCACGAGATCTACGAAGGCACGTATCCGGACGCGCGGATGACCGACTTCGCGAAGCTCCGTCGCGTGCTCGCCTCCGACGACTACGTCTGGATCGTCGCGGACGACGGCCGGGCCATCGTGGGCTCGATCGTCTATCGTGTCGACCCGGTCAACCTGCTCGCCAAGGTTTTCGGCGGCGCCGTGCTGCCGGCCTATCGCGGCCACAAGCTCACCGAGAAGCTCATGGTTTACGGCACCGACCGGCTCAAGCGCCTCCACCGTCCCGTCGAGGTGGTCTACGCCACGACGCGCACCGTGCTCGAGGCCCCGCAGAAGCTCACCTCGAACCTGGGCTATCGCAAGCTCGGCATCTTCCCGAACGTCCACAAGACGGCCGAGTACGAGACGCACGCGCTCACCGCGCTTTTTTCCGCGACCGCC
>JACQAX010000274.1 GCA_016194795.1 Deltaproteobacteria bacterium
CCTCAACGACCTGCTCGACGCGAGGTCGAGGTATCTGAACTCGTACTACGGCGTGCTCCAGGCGCTGACCCAGTACCGCTACTACGAAGGAACTCTCTATGAGAAATTCTCTGCTCACCCCTAGGCGCCTGGCCGCCGGCGCGGCGATCGTCGTGCCCGCCGCGGCGGCGCTGTTTGCGATCTTCGGCACGAGCCACGGCGCCGCCACGAGCGGTGGCCCGGGCGGCGGCGGCCCGGGTGTGGTGCGAAAGCAGGATCTCGTCCAGCGCGTGACGGTCGCCGGCACCGTCATCCCCAACAAGCGCACGCTTTTCATGCCGCCCTACGCCGGGTACATCAAGAAGATCTACGTCAAGGTCGGCGACAAGGTGCGCGCTGGCGACCCGATCATCAGCGTCGTGCAGTCGCTCAACATGGTGGGCGAGATCTACCCGATGCGCGCGCCCTTCACGGGCTCGGTCGTCCAGGTGCTCAAAACCGAGGGTGAGTGGGTCGAGACGACGGGCGACAACAACGTGCTGTTGCGCATCGACGACACGAGCCAGCTCTTCGTCGCGGGCGACGCGCCCGAGATCGACATGGTCAAGATCAAGGTGGGCCAGGAGGTCGTCATCCGCGCGGCCGCCGTGCTGTCGCGCTCGTACAAGGGCATCGTGCGCGAGATCTCGCTGGCCGCGCGCGAGAAGAAAGACTGGTACCGCGCCAACGAGAAGGTCGAGTTCCCGATCCGCATCGAGGTCGCCGACCAGGACGAGCGCCTGAAGCCCGGCATGTCGACGCTCGTCGACATCATCGCGGCCAAGGCCACGCAGGCGCTGACGCTCCCCCACGAGTACATCGAGAAAAACGGCGAGAAGTATTACGTCACGCCCGAGAAGGGCGCGCGCCGCGAGATCACCGTGGGCCTGCAAAACGAGGAGATGTTCGAGATCACCAAGGGCGTCACCGAGGGCGAGCGGGTGAAGGCCGTCGACTTCACGGCGCTGCCGGCGGCGCCGGAGACGATGTGAGATGATCCGCGTCGAGCGCGTCACCCACTCGTACCACGTGGGCGCGCAACCCGTTGCCGTCTTGAAGGACGTCGAGCTTCGCATCGCAGAGGGCGAGCTCGTGGCCATCAAAGGCTCGTCGGGCTCGGGTAAATCCACCCTGCTGTACGTCCTTGGCTGCCTGCTGCGCCCCGACAAGGGCCGGGTGGTGATCGACAGGCGCGACCTCGCCACGCTCTCCGACGAGGAGCTCGCGGTCTTTCGCAATCGCACGCTGGGTTTCGTCTTCCAGCAGTTTCACCTGCTCGCCCGCGCGAGCGTCGTCGACAACATCCTGCTTCCGGCGAGCTACCCGGTCGAGCTCGCGCGCGACGAGCGCACGGTCGCCGCCCAGCGCCCCAAGGCCATCGAGCTCGCGCGCAGCCTGGGCCTGGGCGAGCACCTCCACCACCTGCCCAACCAGCTCTCGGGCGGCCAGCAGCAGCGCGTGGCCATCGCGCGCGCGCTCATGAACGACGCCAAGGTCATCCTGGCCGACGAGCCCACGGGCAACCTCGACTCGAAGAACGCTGCCCAGATCATCGAGCTGCTGCGCGAGCTCAACCGCAAGGGCAAGACGGTGATCATCGTCACGCACGACCCGGCCGTCGCCGAGCAATGCGACAGGATCTGCGAGATCAAGGATGGGGAGTTTATAAAGGATACGGGCAAGCTCCGGGCCGCGGCCCCCGAATCCGAGCGCCCGGCAAAGCTTCCCAAGCCCGAAAACGTCTCGCCGCTGCGCAAGTACCTCGCGACCGCGCCGCTGCTCATGCCGCTCGCGTGGGAGAACCTCGTGCGCACCAAGGCGCGCTCGATGCTCACCATGCTCGGCATCGTCATCGGCATCGCCGCCGTGCTCTCGATGGTGACGATCGGCAGCTTCGCCAAGCGCAAGATCCTCGAGGGCTACGAAGAGCTCGGCGTCAACAAGCTGAACATCAAGGGCTGGCCCAACTGGCAGCTGCGCGCCGTCGACACGATGCCGGTGAAGTTTCGCCAGTTCGACTGGGAAAAAGACATCGCGCCCCTGCGCAAGATCTTTCCGCAGATCCGGCTCGTCTCGCCGGTGATGAACACCTCGTCAAACAGCATCGACTTCGGCGGGCGCTCGGTGACGACCGATCTCAGGATCGTCGGCGTCAACCACGAGTTCAGCGGCATCGCCAACCGCCAGCTCGCCGTGGGCCACGACTTCAGCCCCTACCACATCGAGAACCGCGCGGCCGTCTGCCTCGTCGGCTCCGAGATCGCCCAGCAGCTTTTCGCCGGCACGCAGCCGCTCGGGCAGATCGTCTTCGTCCAGGGCGGAAAGAGCGCCTTCGGCTGCCGCGTGATCGGCGTGCTCAAGCCGCAGAACAGCAACAACTCGTGGAACAAGCCGAATTTACAGCTGCTCATCCCCTACACGTATTTTCGGGGCGTGGTCGAGAACTGGTGGGATGAGCAGATCCACGAGTTCGTGCTGCAGGTCTCGCCCCAGTACGACGTCGAGCGAACCGGCGACGGCATCCGAAACTTCTACACCCAGAAGTACGGCAAGTCGGGCCGCTTCGACGTGGGCTCGGACGCCATCCTGATCGCGCAGATGAAGAAGTTTCTCAACATCTTCTCGATCCTGCTCGGCTCGATCGCGCTGATCTCGCTGGTCGTCGGCGGCATCGGCATCACCAACATGATGCTCGTGTCGGTGTCGGAGCTCTTCAAGGAGATCGGCCTGCGCAAGGCGCTCGGCGCCACCGACTTCAGCATCCGGGTGCAATTTCTGCTCGAGTCGGTTATTCTTTGTATCGTAGCGGGCCTGATCGGGATGTTGCTCGGCTTCTCGGCGTACGAGATCATGATCTACAGCGCGTCGAAGTTCGTGCCGAAGCTGCGTTTCGAATGGGTCTTCGAGCCGGGCGCGTTTCTGCTCTCGGTGGTCTCGATCCTGGCGGTCGGCATCGCAAGCGGGCTCGTGCCCGCGGTGCGAGCCGAGAAGCTGGAAGTCATCGAGGCGCTGCGTAGCGAGTGATAAGAAAGAGAGACCCGCGATGCCCATGCTGACCCCGCTGCTGATCGGCAAATATCTCATGCTCCTCATCGCCATCGAGCACGTCTGGATCGGCATGATGGAGATCTTTCGCTGGGAAGCCGGCTTCGCCAAAGACCTGGCCGGGCTCAACGACGCCCAGGCGGCCTTCACCACCCCGTTCGCCAAGAACCAGGGCACCTACAACCTCTTCCTCGCCGCCGGCCTGATGTGGGCCTACCTCTCCGAGGACGCGTATTTCGCCGGCCAGCTCCGCGTCTTCTTTCTCTCGTGCGTGCTCGTCGCCGGGCTCGTGGGCTGGCGCACCGTCAGCAAGCGCATCTTCTTTTTTCAGGGCCTTCCGGCGTTGATCGCGCTGGCGCTGATGTGGGTTGGCTAGAGCCTGAAATCCAGCTGCCCAAAAAACATTTCCTCCTAACCGCTCGCATTGGCGACGTGTTTTTTCATGCCTAAACGGCGCTCTGTTTCAAAACTTATTTGTTCAGGGGTTCGCCCTTCCGGACGGAAAATAGTCGTAGGCCGACGGTAGTGCGTTCGTGGAGGTCGAGGCCGTATGACGATATCGAGAGTTTTGCTTGGTACGCTCGTCTTCTTTGTCACGGCAAGTGCTTTTGCTCCGCGGGGCGCGCGGGCCGACTCATCGGCATGCCCGGTGGTCACGCCGACGGGGCCCAACTCCTACCGCGTGACCGACGTCTGCAGCTGCACCACGCTCGACTGCATCATTGGAGTGGGTTGTGCGACCTCGCAGCCCATTCCGGATTGCACGGCGGGTTCCGGCGGTGGAGGTGGTGGCGGAGGCGGTGGTGGCACACCCAATCCCGACTTCGACAGCAGTACCGCCTCTCCCGACCTCACCCCGATTACGGGCCCCAATCCCGGCGTTTGCGCCGGCGGCGCGCCTGTGAATTACATCAGCGGGGCGATGTGGCACAAGCTCGTCGACTTCGAGATGGCGGGCAGGACGGCCGCGACCTCGATTCGGTTTGAGCGCACGTACCTTGCGATGCCAGCACTCAAAGTCGCCGGCGATTTTGGCCCGCATTGGTTTCACAACTGGGAGACGAAGCTCTTAATCTCGTCGAGCAGCGGTGGTGGTGGTGGCGGCGGCACTGGTGGTGGTGGCGGTGGGTCCGAGCTCCCGCCAAGCATCTGCCAGCAGCCGGGCGTCAACTGCCTGCCCGTCGGAGTGACTCCTCCGCCCGGGCTTATCTGCCAGACGCAGGGCTCGTGGCAAATCTGCATGGCGGGTCCGCCCGCGAGTGGCGGCGGTGGAGGTGGCGGCGCGCCTCTTCTGGCTAGCACCCCGGTGAGCGGCGGCGGATCTTCGGGTGGAGGCGGCTCCGGAGGTGGTGGTGGCGGCGGCGTCGGTGGTTCGACCTCATCTTCTGACATCGTCTGGATCGACCAGAACGGCGGCGGCTGGGTGTTCAAACGCCAGAGCGACAACTCCCTCAAAGCGCCGGCAGGCCTCTTTGCCACGCTCTCTGAGCTTTCAGATCGCTATGAGCTGCGCCAGAAGACGGGGGTAAAGCTCATCTTTGCGCGCGCAACCTCACCCAGTAGTGGGACGCCCGCGGGCGCGCTGCTTTCGATCGTTGAGCCTCACGGAGAGGCCGTCACGCTCTCGTACACGGGCAGCGGCAAGCTTGCCTCGATCTCAACAGGCCTTGCGGGCACCGTTTCGCTTGCGCGCGATAGTGCCGGACACGTCACGCGCGTCACCCGCGAGCGCGACGGGCTAAGCTACGCCTACACGTTTGATACGAACGGCAATCTTTCGAGCTCAGCCGACTTTGACTCAAACACCACGCGCTACACGTATCTCACCCAAAACGCGGGTGCTAGCAGCGAGCGCACGCTTCTTTCTTCGATCGAAGACCCGCTCCATCGCAAGATCGAGTTCACCTATTACCCGGACGGGCGCGCCTTCACGCAAACAGAGCCGGGCGGCGGCCACCGGAAGTTCACCTATTTAAGCCAAGCCACCTCTCTCAATGCCCAAACCCAGGTCGACGAGATCGACGGCACGACAAGCCACTTTAGCTTTGACTCCAGGGGCCGCCTCACCCGCACCGCACTTCCCAGCGGTGCCGAGACGAGCCAGACGTGGACCGACCAAAACGAAGTCGCAACATATAGCGACGAGTTGGGCTTTGTCACCGCCATGGGCTACGACCCGGCGGGCAACTTGTCGTCCTACAAACGGCCCGAAGACCCAGCCGCAACGCTTGTGGGTTACGACCCAAACTTCTCTAAACCAACTCTCGTCGTCCCGCTTACGGGCGCGCCCATGAGTTTTTCTGTGAACCCAGCCAACGGCGATACGACGGCGATGGCGAGAAGCGATGAGAGCGGCGCGCTCTCGCTCGTCATTGGCTTTGATAGCCTGGGCCACCCTCTTCAAGTCAGCAATGGCCTGGCAAGCTACGCAAACCAAAGAGATGCAAACGGCCTTCTCACCACCGTCTTTGACACGCACAACCCCGAAACACTAGCCCATGACGCTCGCGGGCGCGTCGTGCGCCGAAGCTTTGCCGGCACCGGGCGCGTTTTGACTTACACCTGGGATAATTTTGATCGTTTAATTCATATCAGCGATTCGCACGGCCCCTCCGAATCAAGAGTCTACGACGTGATCGGGCGACTTCTCTCAAGAACCGTCTCCGATGGGCATACAAACCAGACGACAAGCTTTCAGTACGATGATCGCGATCGGCTCATCTCTACGGTCGACGCTGCCGGACGCACGGTCCAATATTTTTATGACCGCATCGCCGACCACTGCAAGGTGATTGACCAGCCCTCAAAGATCGTCGATCCAGCCGGGCGCGTAACCCTCTTTGAGCGCGACGTGATGCAACGGCTAGTCAAGAAGATAGCCCCCGATGCCGGAGCCACTCTCTACGACTACAATCTGCGCGGCGACCTGACCGGGCTTACCGACCCAGGTGGCGTGCACACCACCTTTAAATTCGACGGCAACCGGCGCGTAGTTGAGCGCGACCGCCCAAGTGTGGCCGGCACAACCGCTGCACTCGAGAAAACTTTCTACCGCTACGATGCGGGCGGAAGACTTCTGCGCGAAGAGACGGTGAGCGCCTCAGGCGATGGCTCAATGATTGTGACCGAATATGGCTACAACGCGCTTGACCGCGTGGTGAGAAAAACTCAAAAAAGAGAATCAAGCGTTGGCGCCTTGCTCGACGTGCAGGACGACTCAAGCTTTAGCTATAGCCGCGAGCTTGACGTGACGAGGCTTGTGACGGCAAACAACGGTGTTGAGAATCTTGCGTTTACCTACGAGGCCCAGCCGCCGTTTGCCCTTTCAAGCTTCAGAAC
>JACQAX010000275.1 GCA_016194795.1 Deltaproteobacteria bacterium
CGATGTCGATCTGGTGGAACTATCTCATCTTCGAGAACCACAACATCCTGGCCAAGGTGACGGCCGCGGCCGTCAAGGCCGAGCGCGAGCGCTCGTCCGTGCCACTCGCGTTCCTGATGGTGCTCGGCCTTTCGATTTCGCTGATGACCGTGCTCGGCATGGTCTATATGTTCCTGCGCCTCATCCGCGCCGTGCAGCTCAACCTCGCCCAGAGCCAGTTCATCGCGGCCGTCACCCACGAGCTGCGCTCGCCGGTGGCGTCGCTCCAGCTCATGCTCGAGACGATCCGCGACCCGACCACGCCGCGCGAGAAGCGTGCCGAGTTCGAGCTGTGCATGGATGCCGACCTCCGGCGCCTGCGCCAGCTGGTCGACCAGGTGCTCGATACGGCGCGCCTCGAAAACTCAAGCGAGCCGCCGCCGGCCGAGCCCGTGCCCGTCGACGCCGTGCTGAAGACCGCCCTCGACGCGGTCGACGCCAGAATCAAGATGAACGCCGGCCAGCTCCACGTCGCGCCTCTCGAGCGCCCCTTGCTCGTGAACGTGAACCTTCGTCTCCTGACGAGCGTGCTCGCCAACGTGCTCGACAACGCCATCAAGTACTCGCAGGGACCGGCCGAGATCGATCTGCGCGTGAGCACCGAGGGCCGGCGCCGGATCGTGATCGAGATCGCCGACCACGGCGTCGGCATCAGCCGCAAGGAGCTCAAGAAGGTCTTTCGCCGCTTCTACCGCTCGCGCAACCCCCTGACCCGCGCCAAGCCCGGCACGGGCCTCGGCCTGTACTTCTCGCGGCTCGCGCTGCGCGCCCAGGGCGGCGACATCACCGTGACGAGCCCGGGCGTGGGCCAGGGCTCGACCTTCCGCATCGAGGTGCCCGGCGCATGACGAAGCAACCCGCCCCCGGAAACGCGCGACCGCGCATCCTGCTCGCCGAGGACGAGGCTCACCTGGCCAAGGGCATCTCGTACAACCTCGACAAGCGAGGCAACGACGTCGTCGTCGCGCCGCGCGGCGACACCGCGCTCGAGCTCGCCTCGAGCGAGGCGTTCGACCTCATCATCCTCGACGTGATGATGCCGGGGCTCGACGGCTTCGAGGTCTGCGCTCGCTTGCGAGAGCGGCGCATCCTCACGCCCGTGCTCATGCTCACGGCCCGCCACGAGCTCGAGAACCGCATCAAGGGAATCCGGCTTGGCGCCGACGACTACCTCGGCAAGCCCTTCAACCTCGACGAGCTCTTCGCGCGCATCGAGGCGCTCCTGCGCCGCCGCCGCTGGGACGAGAGCGACGACCGCGCGGCCCAGACCGTCTTCAAGCTCGGGCCCGACGTCGAGTTCGACGCCAATCTCCTGAAGCTCAAGGGCGGCGACGGACGCGAGACGTCGCTCACCGCGATCGAGGCCCGCCTGCTCGCGCTGCTGCTGGCCGACGCTGGCCGCACGCTCGCGCGCGCCCAGATCTTGAAAAAGGTCTGGGGCTTCCACGAGGTTGGCGGTTCGTCCGACTGGATCGAGTCGGTGCGCGGGGTCGGTTACCGCTTTAACTCCCCGAATTGAGAGCCCAAAGACTTTTACCAATCTTTGACCATAGCCGCCGGCCTCGGGCGTTACAATTGAGGCATGCGCAAACACCAATTCAATGGCGAGTTCGCCCGTCGCGTGGAGCCCGAGTTCAAGACCTTCATGGACAAGGCCGAAAAGATCCGCTGGTCCCCGAAGCACATCGCCTTCGACAAGATCGACTACTCGAAGCTCACGATGGCCGACCTGTTCGCGGTTTTCGTCACGCTGCACATCGAGAACTACAGTGACGTCTACACGAAGCTGTTGCTCAAGCATTACGAAGACCTTCCCGTGATGCACGGCTTTCTCAAGAACTGGGAGCGCGAGGAGGAAAACCACGCGCGCACCCTCGAGCAGTACCTGATCGCCGTCGGCATGCCCCTCGATGAGCTGCGCGCCAACTACGCCAAGGTCGATAAAGACGACTTCCCGTTTCCGAGCGAGAACCAGACGGGGCTCAACGTTTTCGTCTTCTTCCAGGAGCTGCTCACGCGCGAGATGTACACGAAGATGCTCAAGAGCTGCCGCGAGCCGGTGCTCGTCGACATCCTGAAGCGCGTCGTGCGCGACGAGGAGCGCCACTACCGCTTCTACAAGTACACGCTGGGCCTGCGTTTCGAGCTCGACAAGAAAGACACCCTCGCGCAGTTTCGCAAGATCGTGCGCATCTTCGGGATGCCGCAGACGATGTTCCGCCAGAAAGCCATGACCGACAAGCTGATGGAATATTTTCCGTACGCGGTGGACGAGATCATGGGCATCGCCAAGCCCATCATGAAGCTGCTCGAAGCCGGCCCCAGCAAGCTGCTCGAACGGTTTCAAAATCTTCAGAATGTGTGGATAAATCGGCGGGCGTTTTCTTATCTTCTGCAGTCGCCGTACTTCTGGGGCCACGTCGGCATCACGCTGAAGACGCGCGCGGGACTGAAAGCGGTCTCGAAAAAAGACGCAGAGTACGTACAGTCGGTCATCGACCGACTGTACGGGCTGCTGCAAAAACGCTTAGGCGAAGTCGCGGTCCATGACCGTCTTGCGGCCGTCGGCGCGGGCGCTGGCGATGGCCTGGTCGCACATGGCGCGAAGGCGGTCCGAGAGGGCCTCCATGACGGCGCCAGACGTGTTCATGCCTGACTGTTCGCGAATATAATTTTTGAGCTTCGACGCGACGATGAGAACTTCCTTACCGGAAGCGCTGTCGGTCGCCGACGAGGTGCTGGTGTTGGTCTCGGTGTGTTCCATGGTGGGTGCCTGCCTTTCCTCTTTTTGAGTTGAAACTCAAAGTTAGCCCGACGACGGCATTAGTCAACGATAGAACGTTGTCACGGTGCGCCGCATGGGCTATGAATTCAAAATGCCAACACAATCCGCCTCGGAACGGGACGCCGAAGATCTTCGGAAAATGGGTTATGCGCAGGAGCTGTTCCGACAGATGGGCGGCTTTTCGAACTTCGCCATCAGCTTCTCGGTGATCTCGATTCTCACGGGCGCGATCCAGCTTTACGGCTACGGCCTGCAGCACGGCGGTCCGCTCGTCATGACGGTCGGCTGGTGGCTCGTCTCGGTCTTCACGATGTCGGTCGCGCTGTCGATGGCCGAGCTCGCGAGCGCCTACCCGACGGCGGGCGCCCTCTACCACTGGAGCAGCATCCTCGGCGGCAAGGCGATCGGCTGGTTCACGGCGTGCTTCAATACGATCGGCCAGTTCGCGATTCTCGCGGGCATCGACTACGGGCTGGCTCTTCTCCTGCGCGGCTATCTCAAGCTTCCGCCCGACAAGTCGGTGACGATGGCGCTCTACGCGGCGCTACTCCTGTCGCACGCGACGCTCAACCATTTCGGCATCCGCGTCGTGGCGTGGCTCAACAACTTTTCGGCGTGGTACCACATCGCGGTCGTGGCGCTCGTGCTCGTCGCGCTCCTCTCGAAGGGGCTCGCGCAGCCGGCGAGCTTTCTTCTCACGCCCTACTCGACCGATAGCTTCCCCTACCCATACAGCTTCCTGCTCGGCCTGCTGCTCGCGCAGTGGACGCTCACCGGCTACGACGCCTCGGCGCACGTGTGCGAGGAGACGATCGACCCGCGCCGCCGCGCGCCCTGGGGAATTTTTCTCTCGGTGGCCATTTCGGTCGTGGCGGGCGCGGCGATGATCTCGGTCATCACCTTGTCGATCCCGAACCTTCCTGAGGCGGCCAAGCTCGGCGACGACGCGTTCACCGGCATTCTCAGGATGCGTCTCGGCGAAGGGCTGGGCAACGCGGTCGTCGGCCTCGTGCTCGGCGCGATGTGGCTTTGCGGCGTCTCGTCGCTCACCTCGGCCTCGCGGATGGTCTACGCCTTCGCGCGCGACGGCGGCCTGCCGTGGTCGTCGGGCCTGGCGCGCGTGAGCCCGAAGCATCGCACGCCGAGCAACGCGATCTGGCTGCTGGCGTTCGTCGCGCTGCTCATCAGCGTGAAGGTCGAGCTGTACAGCGCGATCGTGTCGATCGCGACCATCGCGCTCTACGTCTCGTACGGGCTGCCGATCGCGGCGGGCCTCTACGCGCGCGGTCGCGGCACGTGGAGCACGAAGGGCCCATGGAACCTCGGTCGCCTGAGCCCGGTCATCGCGTGCGTGGCCATGCTCTGGATCGTCTTCATCATCGGTGTTTTCGTGCTCCCACCCAACGAGCAGGCCGGCCAGATCATGGCCGCGTGCACCGTCGCGCTCACGATCGCCTGGTTCGGGTTCGTGCGGAGCCGCTTCCCCGGCCCGCGTGTGACGATCCAGCACTACGAAGACGAGCCGGCCCTGGCGAGCGCCACGCCTCAGTGAGAAGCGCTACAAAAACAGCGACTTAACGCCAAGAGCTCACCCAGTGCTACAATAATGGCCATGGGGGTCCGTCGTTTCGCCGCGGTTTTCGCGGTCCTTGCTTTCGCCTTTTCCACGACGTCGCAGGCCAATGACGGCGGCACGGCCGAGGGCCGTTTCGTCAACGCCACGAATCGCATCCTCTACTGCTTTCGCGACATCGGCGAAGACGACGATCCCGGCCAGCGGATCTGCTCGACGCCGCTGGCTCCCGGGCAGGCGTGCGCCGCCGATGCGATCAGCCTGGCGCCGTCCGATGCGCCGATCTTCAAGATCCCGAACCGAGTGACCTATCGCTGCGCGATCAACGAGCAGCTCCGGCTCGAGTGCTCGGCTGATACGTTGTTGAGCGGCGCGATCATGAGGGCGGCCAAGCTTGCCAAGGCCTCCGGCACCTACGGCGACATGAGCTGGGTCGACTTTCGCAAGCGCATGGTGATCGACGGCCTTTCGGCCTGCACGGATTCGACGACGGTCACCACCCTTCCCGCCGTCAGCATCTGCGAGCTCTCGCTCCCCGCGGACGCCTTCACCGAGGTGCTCAAGCAGACCGATACGGTGGCCGACGTGGCGGCGAAGGTGACCGTCGACCCGGCCATGGTGCCTGACGGCCCCGAGGCCGTCTCGGTACCGCCGTCGACGAAGAAGTGAGAACCGGAAAAAGGGCGCGGCGCGCTCAGCGCAGCGGGGCCTTCGAGCTCTTGCGCGCGACCGCGATCGTGAGGTCGCGCATCTCGTTGGAGATGCGCCGTCCGGGGGCGACCTTGTGGAAGAGCGTCACGGCCTTCGGGGCCAGCAGCGCGAGGAGCGGCTCGAGGTCGGCGCGCGGGTCGACCGTGACGCTGATCGAAACGTAGCCGTCGTGCTCGAAGCGGTCGATGCTGATCTTGGAGAGCGGGTTCGAGAACGCGAGAAAGTCGCGCGAGTCGTTTGCCTTGTCGGCCCTGAAGCCGGCAAGCTTCGAGACGGCCTGGGCGAACGCGCGGCGCGAAGGCGCCTGGCGCGCGGGATAGGCGGCGCGCACGTCGACGCTGTAGCTCGTCTCGTCGGAGCGGATCGAGACGTGGCGCTGGATCTCGAGCGAAAGCTCGGAGTCGCTCCAGTCGCGCGCCATGTTCTCGCGGTACGTGGCGAGGCTCTCGCGAACCCCCGGGTAGTGCAGGCTGCCGCGGCTGATGAGCGCGCGCGTGCCGGCGAGCAGCTTCGCGACGTAGCCTTCGCGCGAGCCTTCCTCGAAAACATAGACGGCATCCCGGGCGTCGAACACGTCGGGAGCCACGTCCTCGTAGATCGGCTTGGGGGCGAGCTCGCCTGACGTCTCTTTCATCGCCTCGAACGCCACGCCGGCCTCGTCGCCGATGCGCGCGAGCTTCGCCGCGCCCAGGCCCACGCGGGCGATGAACTTCGGATTGATCGCGAGCAGCGAGACGAGGCTTTCCTGGATCGTCGCGTCAAGCTTCTCGCCACGCCCGATGCGCGCCAGGTCGGCGGTGGAAACCTTTTCGTCCAGCCGGAGCACGTCGATGATCTCTTCGCGGATCTGCTTTTTCGTCAGCCCGGTTTCGGCGGAGACGTGGCTGACGAACGCGCCGAAGGCGTCGGTGGGCCGGCCGGCGGCGTTGGCCGCGAGCGTGAAGGAAAACGAAACGACCAAGGCCGTGAGCAGGGGGCGGATCATGGCTTAGCACTCCTCGAATTAAGTCTGATTTAAACGGTCAGATATCAATTCAAAGAATTCTAGTCAACTATAAAGAGGGTGTTCCCGCCAGCAGACTAATCCCTTTTGGAAACAACGTTGAACGTGGCCGTCGCCATCGCCACGGGATCTTTTTCTCCGGCGCGGTGGAGCTGGGCGTGAACGACACAGAGGCGCTTTCCACGGAACATCACCTTGGCGTGGCTGGTGAGCGCGTCGCCGGTGTTGAGCGGGCGAAAGTAGTTCACCTTGAGCTCGACAGTCGAGCAGAAGTCTTCCGGACCGAGCGTCGAGAAGACGGCCGCCCCGCAGGCGAAGTCGAAGAAGCCCGAGACGACGCCTCCATGCACGCGCCCGGCGGGCGAAAGATGGTCGTCGCGCAGCCGGAGCGTGACGATCGCCTCGCGCTTCTTACGATCGACCTTCCCCACCTTGTAGCCGAGCCATTCGCCGTAGTGGTCGCGGTGGACGTAGTTCTTGAGGCCGAACTTGCTTTTAGCCGTGCTCTTGGAGCTCATGGTGCCTTTGCTTTCGGGGCGAGATAATAGAGTCTGCCCGTCTGTTTCATCACGCCCGCGTTGCGGCGGGCGTCATCGCCTTCACCCCAGAAAAGATCGATGTGGCCGCCGCCCGTGATCGCCCCGCCGATGTCCTGGTCGAGCAGAAAACGCGAGAACGGCTCGTACTCGGTCGTGACGTACTGGTCGGGCGCGCTCCACTTCGGCTTGGTGCTCACGACGAAGGCGAGCGCCCCTTTCGGAAAAAACCGCTGGTCGGCCGCGAACGTGCGCCCGTCGACGGGCGGAAGCCCGAGGAAGGTCTCGGCCGCGCCCTCGACCGGCTTGAAGAAGACGTAGCTTGGGTTCTTGTTGAGATAGTCCTGCATCTTCTCCGGCGGGAGCGCGCGCAGATAGCCGTAGATC
>JACQAX010000047.1 GCA_016194795.1 Deltaproteobacteria bacterium
CGCGTCCTTAGCCATGCCGAGGCAGGCTTCGGTGGCGTTTTCGCCGAGGACCGACTTGCCTTCGAGCACCTTCGGGCTGGCGGCGGCGTTCACGAGGAGACGCTCGACCGTTTCAGCCTTCAGCTGGCCAGCCTTCACGCGGCGGGCGAGCACGGTGCCGATCTTCTTCATCGCGGCGTAGTTCTGTTCGCCGGCAGAGCGGATGGCTTCCGCGGCCTTCGGCGAGACGACCTTCGCGATGTTGCCGAGGAGGAGGGCGTCCTTCTCGAGACCCGTCGGTTCGGCCTTCTTGGCGGGCTTGTCAGCCTTCGCTTCGGTGCCTTTGTTTTCCTTCATCGCGTCGAAAGCGTCGCCGCCTTCTTTCTTGATGGTTTCGCTGCGGAGAGCCGCGAGACCCGTGCGGGCCTGGAAGCTTTCGCTGCGCTTGAGGAGGTTCACCATGTCTTTTTCTTTCACGGTGCCGAGTTCGACCTTCTCGCCTTTGCCGATGCGCTCGAGCTCAGCGGCGTCGAACTTGCCTTCCTTACGGAGAGCTTCGATCGCTTCGTCACGAACTTCCTTTTCCGTTTTGCCCGTCTTTTGAGCTACTTCCTTGACGTAGCCTTCGAACGAAGCCTTCGGAGCCGGACCGGCGAGAGCGACTGCGCTGCACAGAGACACCGCGATGAGACTGCTAAGAACTTTCTGGAACATGAGCTAAACCCTCCTTCGCATTACTGCGATGCAAAATTTCGATTCGCGTATTTGTACACCCATTAACAACCTGCGTCAAGCATTCTTGACTAAAACCATTTTTAAATCAGAAATTCGAAAGCTTACAGCTATTTCGGTGGATCGCTACCTTTCTGGGCATTTGCCATCAGTTCATTGATGCCATTCATTCTTTTTTCGATCTTGGCCAGCGCCTTGCGGCGCAGGGCCAGCTCACCGTCCGAGAGCGGCGGATTCTTCGCCAGCTCGCTCTCGAGCTGCTTCTTCTCGATTGTAAGCTGATTGAGCTGATCCTTGAAGTTCTTCGTGCGGTCGTCGTCGGCAAGTTTCGTGTTCGGCTTGTACTTGTCGGGATTCTTCTTCACGTCGGCCTCGAACTTCTTGCGCTCCTCGTTCCACTCGTACGCTCCGTACCCGGGCTCGATCATCGTGTAGTAGAGGAAGAGGCCCGAGATCACCGGACGGATGAAGAACATCACCTCGAGCGAAAGCTGATCGACTTCGGCGCTGTACAGTAAATTACGATAGAGCTCCGGGTTGTTCTTTATAATGAGGGCGTTCTTCACCGCGCGCGGCAGGTTCGAGTAGAGCGGGCTGTCGTTCATCAGCGCGTCGATCTCCTCGGGCTTGAGGCCCGTGCCTTCGATGATCGCCTTGCCACCGGCCTCTTTGGAGAGCGCCACCTTGAAGACGGCAAGACGGCGCATCACCGCGTTCCACATGCCGAAGCGATAGAAGTCGCGGATCACCTCGGGGCGCACCTTGCCGTAGGCCTCGAGCGTCACGCCTTCCATGAAGCTCTTGTAGCGGTTGCGGTAGAGCTCGAGGAAGCGGTTGGCGAAGCCTTCCCAGACTTTCCAGGTTTTCGGGTCGAGGCGAACCTCGCCGAAGGCCTTGAGCCAGGTCATGCGGAAGCCGGGCTCGGGATTCATCGAGCGAAAAACCGCGTTCGACATCTCGGTCATGAAGAGCGAGAAGTCGTCGGCCGTCCACGCCTTGCGCGCGGGCAGCCGGATCTTCGTGCGCCAGAGCTCCCAGAAGCGCGAGCCCCAGGTGACCTTGCCGCCGATCTCGCCGGGGCCTTTCTCGAGGGTCTGGATCTTCTCCATGAAGTGCGCGAGCACCTTGAAGCGCACCGAGCCCTTGTTCTCGAGAAACTCGCCGAGCGCGCGCGCGAAGGTCGGCGAGCGTTCCGACATGAGCGCCAGCAGCTCTTCGACCTTGGGATAGTTCTTCGAGCCCTCGTCGGTCATTCGGTCGGTGACTTCTTTTTCCCAGTCTTCGACGAACTGCGACCACGTCGGGTGCTTGGCGCCCTCGCCTTTCGGCTCGGCCAGCCACTCGTTGAATTTCTGGTCGCGGATCTCGGCGACCTTCTTGGCCTGCGCTCGCCCGTCTTTGGTCATGAACCGCTTGATCGCGTCCTGGACGCGGCGGATCGGCCCGGTGACTTTCTGGAAAGCGGCGCGCACCCCGTCGGCGCAGCCGCCGTCGGCGAACGCGGGCGCGGGCGAGACCGAGAGCGCGGTCCACGTCGCGATCGTCAGGAGGAGCACGCGTTGCGCTCTCATTGCGGGCACCCCGTCAGTCCCTGGAGGCCCGGGCACCAGGCCGCCAGCCCGCAGAGCTTGCGCAGGAACTCGGCGATGCGGCTCGACTTGGCCTTGGGCGTATCGCCGGCCACGTCACGGGCGACGTCCTCGGCGGCGTCGGCCAGCTGGGCGACCTCGCGCGGCCCCATGTGCTCGACGGCCTTGGCGAGCCCGGCGCCGTCGACGGAGGTTCCGTCGATCACCGACTCGACCTCGCTCAGCTTCACGTTGGTGAGCTTCTTGAACGCGACGTCGGCCTTGGCCTTGCCGATCACCTCGCTCAGCTTCGTGGTGAGCCGCCGGAAACGGACGCTCATGGCGCGACGAACCTTGGAGAGCGCGAACTTGCCTTCGGCCGACTCGAAGAGGCGCGCGTAATCCGCATCCGAGAGCTTGAGCAGGCTCTCGCCGAGGTTGCGCGAGAGCTCGCCAGCGAACTCGGGGTTCTCGGCCGAGCGCTTGAGGATCCAGTCTTTCAGCGCCGAGAGGTTTTCGGGCGAGAAGCGCACGCCGCCGCCCTTGTCGCTCTCGGCGAACTCGGCGACCTTCGCGGCCACCTCGCGGAAGATCTCGGGCGGCGTGCCTTTCGGCCCCTTGGCCGCTCCGGCGCCTTTTCCGGCCGCCGCCTCGCCCTCGGGCTTGCCGCTGAACGCCGCGCCGATGACGAAGCCCATGATGAAGTCCTGGAGCTTCGGCTTGGGCTGCGACGCCGCGATCGCGGCGAGCGCGTTGGCGTAGCTGTCGACGCCCTCGAGCGCCGCCCCCGCCACGCCACGGTCGTAGTCGTTCCACTGCGCCTCGTTGTTGCGCGCGATGAGGTAGCTCACGCCGTAGCTGGCGCCTCTTGCAGCCGTAGAACGACTCGCGCGCGTTGCAGAGCAGCCCGAGCTTCTTCTGGTCGGCCGGCGAGACGCTCGCGCAGTAGTTGAAGCCGCCGAGGAACTGGCGGTTGAGCACCGCCATGAACGCGCTCTCGTCGGAACCGGAGTTGAGGTCGCCGCAGATCCGCGACATATAGGCCTTGAGGTCGCTCTGCATGCCGGGGAGCACGCGATCGGCTTCGCTGGCCGCGAACTTCGCCTTGTCCTCGTCGCTGCCACCCATGTCCTTGAGCTTGTCGAAGAGCGGAGGGCCCGGATAGTCGTCCTTGCCCCTCTTCTTGGCCTTGATCATGTCGGCGTGCGCGAGGGCGGGATACATCGCGATGACTTGTTGCTCGAGGCTCATGAGCGCCTGGCCGGCATGCCAGCGCATCGAGCACCAGTCGCGCAGGTGCATGCCGAACGTGGCCGGGTCGGTGCCGTCGGCGATCATCTTGTCGACCGTGTCCCAGCTCTTGTCGTTGGGATCGGTGTTGTTCATGTAGTACTGGAACAGGAACGGGATGTCGCATTTGCCGTCGCGCGAGCAGAACGTCTTCTTGCGGAAGTCGGCGTTGCCGAGCAGCTTGCGGACCGCGCGGTCGGCCTCGGTGATGAGCTTGCGCGTGCGCGGGACGAAGTCGTTGGCCATCATCGTCGAGAACATGTTGCACTGGTAGTTCGTGGTCTTGCCGAAGCTGATGGCCACCGGCTGGTTGGCCATATAATGAAGCAGCGGGATCGGCATCTCGAAGTCGCTCACGTACGGGATCTCGAAGTCCTCGTTGAAGAGCGAGGCGCCGCCCGTGACCGTCGCGTTGACGGCCTTCCCCACGGGCAGGTAGCCCAGCCACTTCGGATACTTCAGCGTCGTGACTTCTTTGGCGCCCATGTCGTAGTTGAGCAGCTCGACGAGCTGGCGGAGCGCCAGGATCTTCTGCACCGACTCGACCATGCGGCGGCCTTTGTCTTCGGAGGTGTCGTGCTGGTCGGCGAACTGCGGATCGTACGAGCTGTCGACGAGCTCCTCGTCGAGCAGCTCGAGCTGCGTCATCTGCTCGAGCTCCTTGCGAAGCCTCGAGTTTCCGCACGACGCGGCGAACTCCTTGATGTTGGCGTTGTAGGCGCGCGGCGTATCCCAGCGGCGCTCGTAGGCGGTGACGACGTAGGCCTGGCCGAGCACCTTGGCCTGCTCCTTGGCGACCTGGTAAAGATATTCGCCGCGTTCGTCGCTCCAGCTTTTCTTGAGATCGCTCGACGAAAGCTCGGGCGGCAGCCAGATGCCGCGGTCCCTGGCGTGGTAGCGGAACGAGTCGATGCATTTGTCGGCCTTGCAAAGCCCGTCGCCCGAGTCGGCGGGAAGGCAGCGCGAGGGCTCCTGATTCGGGTTCGGCGTGCCGTCCTTGCCACCCGTAGGTTGGAGCGGAGGTGGCGGCGGGTTTTGTGGAGGCTTTTGGCCGGAGGCGGCGCTTGCCCCGCTCGTCGAGCTGGGACCCGTCGGCGGCTTGAGCGAAGACGAGCCGGACGCGCCCGACGCCCCCGACGCTCCACTCGAACCACTCGAGCCGCTCGAACCCGTGGCGAGCTGGGGCGGAGGTGGCGGTGGAAGCTTCGGCCCGACCGGCGTGCCGTCCGCCGCGATCTCGACCTTGTCCTGGGCGTAGCCGGCCAGGCATGCCTGGACGGGCTTGAGAAACTTCGCGTCCTTCGCCTGCGGCTTGCCCTTGTCGTCGTAGACGTAAGCTTTCTTCGCGAAGTCGTACTCGGCCATGTTGAGCACGAACGCGTCGAGGCACACGAAGAGGTGCTCGATGTAGTCCTCGATGTTGGCCTTGGCCTTGTAGTCGGTGCACAGGCCCGCGACCTTATCAGGCGGCAGCATGTCGCCGGTGTTCGGGTCGTAAACGTTGTTGGCGACGCTCACCCAGCCGCGGATGTTCACCGGCTCGGCCTTCTCGTCGGAGTAGTCGATGGTCCACTTGCGCTCGAGCTGCGGGTGCAGGCGGTCTTTCGCCGGCAGCTTGGCATCGGCGAGGCCGCAGAGCTTCGATACGGCTTTCCACACCTTGGGATGCCGCTTCTTCTGGACGTAGATGTTCGGGTCGTCGCCTTCCCGCAAGATCGTGCACTCGTCGAGAAGGATGTGCGTGTACGTCTCGACCCAGTTGAACATCAGGCCGTGGTCCTTGTCGAAGAAGGAGTCCATCCGGACGCGGTCTTTTTGGTAGAGCGTCTTGTCCTCGCGGAACAGGTGCGCCAGATCGCCCAGAAAGCTCATGCTCTCGGCGATCCCCTTGTCGCTCAAGACGAGCCTCTTGAAGGTCGCCAGCTGCTCCTTCGAAAGCTTCTTGCACGAGCCCGCGAAAACGTTGGCCGCCGGCTCGCGCCCCACCATTTCTGGATCGACGTGCGCGCAGGATCCCAGCACCACAAGGCTGAGCGCCAAAGTCGCAGTTCTACGCAGGAAGAGGGTCTCCATCCTATGCCTGATCGGCTCATTCAAGAGCCCGAGTGATAGGAAAGAACTTCCCGGTCATAACTATTTGTAATTACTTGTAAATAATACCTGATAAAAATAGTTGATATTTCTTAACACTGAGCGCTATACTTAACAAGACCCCGAGAGGTGGAAATTATGACGATCGCCACTACAAAAACAATTCGGATCCTGGCCCTCTGGGCCTTCTACATGACCAGCGCCATCGCGATCACGGCCTGCCAAGGTGGCGACGGCGCCTCGAACGGCGGCGGCAGCGGCGGTCACGACGACCAGGGCCACGACGTCTCGTCGAGCTGCAACGCGCAGCCCGCCGGCTGCTACAGCGAACGCCATGAGCAGCCCGCCTCCGAAGTCGTGCGCTCGATCGACATCCTCTTCGTGATGGACACGTCCGGCTCGATGGACGACAACCGCGCCAAGGTCGCCGACGGCCTCTCGGCTCTCGTCGGCGAGCTCCCTTCGAGCGTCGACTACCAGGTCGCCGTGATGCTTGCCCATGGCAGCAGGAGCAACCTGAGCGGCAAACTTTTCAGCTACGGCGGCAACGCCGTTTTCAGCTCGAAGACCATGAGCGTGAGCAACATCTCGTCGCAGCTTCGCTCGATGGTGCTCCACACGCCCGTCGACGCCGGCATCGAGCAGGGCGAAGAAGGCAGCTATTCGCTCCTCAAAGGCATCACGACGAATCTGGCCGCCAACCAGCAGCAGGGCTTCTTTCGCCAGAACGCGGCCCTCGCGATCGTTTTCGTCTCGGACGAGAACGACATCTGCGCTCCTTACGTCGGCAAGCCCTCGATGCCGGGCCTCACGAACGCCGAAAAAACTCTCAGAAACCGCGACTGCCCGGGCGGCATCGCCGTCGACCAGGTGGTTTCGCAGGTGAAGGCCCTTCAGGGCGATCGCCCATATATGTTCGGCGCGGTTACGCACGTGAACGTGAACTACAGCGACGCCGGCGGCAACGACAGCTACGGCTGGGGCTATATGGACATCGTCGCGGCCACGTCCGGTGTTTCGACCGAAATCAACAGCGGGAGCTACGAGCAGGGTCTCTCGGACATGGGCAAGCTCGCGACGACGAAGCTTCAGCTCGTCCTCGATTACCCGCTTGAGCATGCCGACGCGGATCCCAGCACGATCAAGGCTTATGTCGACGGCTCGCAGGTCAGCTTCACCTACGATGCCACTCAGAACGAAATCCACTTAGCCGAGGGCGGCAAGGCGCTTTCGGAGGTCGAGATCAGCTATTGCTCGGTCGCCGACGACGGCAAAGTGACGATTTGCCACATCCCTCCGGGCAACTCGAACGCCCGCCACACCCTCACGGTCGCGAAGTCCGCGCTTCAGGCGCACCTGAACCATGGCGACTTCGTGGGCACCTGCGAAGGTGGGCCGACGCCGACGCCATCACCTAGCCCGTCTCCGACGCCGTCGCCGAGCCCGACGCCGGATCCGACGCCGACGCCTAGCCCGACGCCGACGCCTACTCCGACGCCTACTCCGACGCCGTCGCCTAGCCCGACGCCTACTCCGACGCCGTCGCCTAGCCCGACGCCTACTCCAACGCCGTCGCCTAGCCCGTCACCGTCACCGTCACCGTCGCCGGATCCGACGCCGACACCTACTCCGACTCCGGATCCGACTCCGACGCCGACTCCGACTCCGACGCCGACTCCGACGCCGGATCCTACTCCGACGCCTACGCCGGATCCGACGCCGACGCCGACGCCAACCCCGACGCCGACTCCGTCGCCGACCCCGTCACCGGATCCGACCTTCTCGATCCAAGGCTCTGACGCGGTCACCGATAGCAGCAACGCGTTCGTGATCTGGTATACCCTGACCACGCCGACGTCGAGCCAGGTCCTTTGGGGCACGACGCCTCAGCTTGGCAACGCGACCGCGGTCGACCCGTCGCTGGTGAACAACCACAGCGTACAGGTCAGCGGCCTGCAGCCGAACACGGTGTACTACTTCCAGGCGGTCTCGACCGACGCCAACGGCGCGACGGCTTACGGCCCCGTCTTCTCGAAGACGACGAAGCCGTAAGCGACGCGACAATGGCTATTGCGGAGCGTACTCGACCTTGCGACCGGTCACGACCACGTTGTACTGCGGGAACGTGTTCTTGAAGGTGAAGATCGCGGGCACGAAGCCGAGCATCTTGGAGTCCTTGTAGTCAGCCGGGATCTTGCTCCAGATGTGCTCGCGGTCGAGATAGAACTGCAGCTCGCCGTGATAAATGGAGTCGGTCTTCACGATCGCGCGGCCGCCCACCTTGTTCCAGGGGCTGTTGCCCACGCGGTAGTAGAGGTCCTCGTCGATCGATGGCCACGCGCTCTGCCAGCGGTACCATTTGAGGCTCTGGTCGTACGCGCTGCGAGCCGAGAACGTGAAGGCCGCGTTGATGATGTACTGCTCGTCGGGCTGCACGTTGATGCCGGTCGTGAGCGCCTTGTTGACGTTGGCGTTGGTCGACTCGACCACGAGCGTGTGCTTCGTGAGCGGGGTGACCTTCGTCGACGACGTCTTGGCCGAAGGCATCAGCGACAGGTAAACGGGGAGCGAGGCGGTCTCGCTCGCGTCGACGTAGTGCTGCTGCGAGTAGTAGAAGGCCTTCTCGCTGTTGGCGAGCTCCTTCTTGAAGGTGAACTCGATCGACACGTCGCCCGCGCCGCCGAGGCCGCTGCCCGGCTTGCTGCCCGTGCCGCTGCCCCAACCGCCGGACGATCCCGACGAGCCCGAAGAGCCCGAGGCCCCGCTCGAGCCGCTCGGACCGGCGGGCTTGCCCCAGTCGTCGCTGCCCGGATCCCAGCCGCTCGGGCCGATGGACGCGTGGTCCTCGACGAGCGCGAGAGCGTCAGCCTGCTTTTCCCACTCGGCGTGCGCTTCGGCCGGCGCGTCCGGAGACACGAGCCAGTCTTCCCAGCTCGGCTTCTTCTTGTTCTGCTGCTCTTTCTGCTTCTGGTACGGCGTGAAGCACTCCTCGATGACCTTGTTGACGATGTCGGGGATCGGGATGTCGCCCTTGCTCTTCACGTTGAAGTACTTCTTGGAGATGTAGTTCTCGATCTTGTAGGCGATCTCGGCCTTGGCGAAGCTGTACTTGCCCGTCGCGCCGATGTTCATGGCGTCGTAGACTTCTTTATAGCTCAGCTCGATCTTGAGGTACTTGTCCTCGTGCTCGGCCTGGAAGGTGAAGAGCACGTTCGCCTGGATGCCCGGCTTGTTCTGGATGAAGAAGTCGAAGTCTTCGGCCGAGCCCGCCTCGAGCGAGAACTTGATGAGCTGCGGCTGGTTGACGTAGTGGAAGTCGGTGATCTTCTCGCCCATCGCGGCGGTGTCGAACTGCTTCACCTGGATACCGAACTGCTGCGCGATGACCGGGCGGAGCTGCGACTTGTTCTGGAGATTGGGAACTTCGCCGGCGAGCAGGTCGACGAGGTCGTTGGTCATGTAAGGCACGATGTAGAAGTAGTAGTCGACCTTGGTGCCTTTCGGGCGACGGTAGGAGACGATCTTTCCGTCAGCCTCGTAGAGCTTGAGCGGCGGGAGGTACCAGAAGACGTTCGGATCGCCGCCGTCCTTGTAGATGACGACTCCGAGGCGATCGCTGCGATACGCCTCCTCGTGTCCCGGAACCGCGAACGCCGAGGTGGCCAGAGAACCCGCGACCAGCAGACCGAACAAGAAACCCGCCATGACTTTCTTCATCGATACCCCCAAGTTTGGGGATGGCACTATCGGGGGCGGCGCGGCATGACAAGACGCAGTGCGCTAATGGCGTGAGGGCACCGCCAGTACCGGGCACGAAGCATCGCGGATCACGTTTCGGCTGACGCTGCCGAGGAGAGCGTACTCGAGGCGCGAGGCGTGGCGGTGGCCCACGACGACGAGGTCGCACTGGCTGGCTCGCGCCTCGCCGAGAAGCGCCGCCGAGACGCTCGGGGCACGCTCGATCAGCCGGGTCTCGACGCGGAGGCCGCTTGCGACGAGCGGAGCGGCGAGCTCGCGCAGCTGCTCGTCGCGCAGGTTCGCGTACTCGCGCAGGTCGCGCTCGAGCGGCATCACGAAGCCGCCCGCGAGCAGCGACGCGCTCTGCACGACCGGGTACACCCACTCCTCGATCACGGTCGCGAGCACGAGCGCGGCGCCGAAAGCGCGCGCGAACTTCGCGGCGGCGTCGAACACGCCGTGCATCGACGCCGAGAAGTCGAGCGCCACGAGGATGCGGCTCGGGCGGTATTGCGGCTCGGGCGCGCTCATCGGATTCAGGCTCAACGCCGGAATGGGCGCGCGGCGGATCACCTCCTCGGCCACGCTCCCGAGCACGACGCGCTGGAGCCCGCGCCGGCCGTGCGTGCCGACGACGACGAGATCGCAGCCCAGGCGCGCGATATCGGCCAGCAGCACCGCCACGGCGTCGCCCTTCTCGACGGAAGGCACGATGTCGAGCGCCGGCCGGTCCTCGCGCAGCTGCGAGCTCTCGTCGTCGAGCGCGCGCTTGAGCTCGGCGACGTACGGGCCTTCGAGCACGGCCACCGACGGCGGCAGCGGCACGATCTCGGGCAGGTCGTACGCGTGGACCAGGCTGATGCTCGAGTGCAACGGGCCGGCCAGGTCGGCGGCCACGCGCAGCTGCGCGCTGGGCACGCGGCGCTCGCCGCCGTCGTCTCCGTACTCGAGGTCGTCGGCCACCAGGATTCTCGCGATGTTGTCTTGCGCCATGAAACCAGTCTAGCGCCGGGCTCAGGAAGCGAAAGACACCCGGAGTCAGGCAGGCGCGGCGTCTACGGCGCTCGCTGGCTCGCGGCGCGCAGGCGGCCGATCTCGCTCTCGAGACGAACCGAGTCGAGACCACGGCCGAGAATCACGAGGCGATTGCCGCCCCGGTACGAGCGCGGCGCGGCCGTCCGCTCGATCCAAGACTGCACGCCCTGGATCAGCCAGGCGCCCTTCTCGCCTTCGACATTGAGCAGCGCCTTCGTGCGCACCACGCCGGGCTCGAGCGCGAGGCTGCGGAAAAACTCCTGAAGAATCGCGCGCGGCACCCGGCCTTCCCAGCTCGCCGCGATCGAGGTGAGCCCCTCGTGCGCGGCGGTCGCGTCGGGCAGGCGCGTGAGCCGGCCGAGGCTCGGCTTGCGGTAGGCGTCGAGACCGAGCAGGCCTTCGAGCGGAAACGCTCCGAGATCGGCCTCGTGCTCGACGACCGTCGCCGCGGGATTCAGGCGCGCGACCAGCTCGCGCGCGGCGCTGACCCGCGCGCCGCCCGCGCGCGCCGTCTTCGTGATGACGACCACGTCGGCCACGGAGGCTTGCAGCAGCGCGACCGGGTCGGCCGTGTTGGTCTCGACGAAACGCTCGCCGTCGGCCACGCACACGACGCCGTCGAGCCGGAAGCTCGCTCCCAGCTCGGGCGCCCCCCAGAGGAGCTTGAGCACGGACGTGGGATCGGCCGCGCCGGACGTTTCGACGATCACGTGGTCGAGCGACTTCCCGGACAGGTTCTCGAGCGCCTCGCGAAACTCGCCGAGCACGACGCAGCAAAGGCACCCGTTCGCGAGCTCGTACACGCGCTCGCCCGGCGTCGTTTCGCCGGCGGCCGCCGCGAGGAGCGCGCCGTCGATGCCTACGGCGCCGAACTCGTTGACGAGGACCCCGATTTTTTTGCCGGCGGCGTCGCCGGACGCGAGCACTCCGTTGATGAGCGTCGTCTTGCCGCTGCCGAGGTAACCGGTAACGAGCGTGACTGGGGTTTTGGCGCGCGTCATGCTCGAAAGTATATACAAATCCGGGTTGTGACGTTAGATATTATCCCGATGCCTTTGCGAAAGAAGCTCGATGAGCTCGTCAAAAACGTCAAAAAGCCGATCGCGATCTTCGACCTCGACGGGACGCTCTTCGACGTCACTTACCGCACCATGGAAATCCTCAAGCGCTTCATCGCGCAGCCGGAGATCCGCGCGCGCTTTCCCGAGCAGGTACTGATGGCGTCGAAGCTCCGCTACCAGGACTACGTCTACAGCCTCGACGCGTCGCTGACCGGCATCGGCATCGACCGCTACTCCGAGCACGCCGCGCACTTCCTGCACGCGGCCGAGACGTACTGGTACAAGCACTTCTTCACCGATCCGCTCATGGCCGCCGACGTGCCCTACCCCGGCGCGCTCGCCTGCGTTCGCCACCTGCGCGAAAACGGCGCGCAGATCGTCTACCTTTCCGGGCGCGACATCCCCAACATGAGCCAGGGCACGATCGCGGCGCTCGAGAAGGGCGGCTTTCCGCACACCGGCCACGACATCGTCATCTGCCTGAAACCGGCGTACGGCCGGCCAGGATGATTTGCTGTTCAAGCGCCAGTCGATCGAGACGATCTCGGCCCAAGGCGAGGTCATCTTCACGATCGACAACGAGCCCGCCAACGTCCAGATGTTCGCCGACCGCTTTCCCAACGCGCTGAACGTCCATTTCAACTCACACTACGCCAAAAAGCTCGAGCTCAAGGGCGCGAGCATCCACGTCGTCAAGAGCTTCACCGAGCTCGGGTACCACGATGCCCCGGTGGCTTGACGAGCTCGGTACGCGCGCGCTCGAGCGCGGCGGCTTTCGCCTGCGCTCGTTCAACTACCGCGGCTCGCCGGTTTACTTCGTCGACAACGGCGAGCGCTGCGCCTCCGACGCGCCGGTGATGGCGGTGTTTCCCGGCTTCGGCGACACGATCTTCTCGTGGACGCGCTTCCTGCTGCGCTACGGGCGCACGCATCGCGTGCTCGGGCTCGACTTCCCCGGCTTCTCGGGCAAGAGCCCGCACCCGCCCGGGCCCACGCTGGGATTCGCCGAAGAAGAAGAGGTCGCCGAGCTCTTCCTGCGCGACGTCGCGGGCAAAGTCGACGTGCTCGTCGGCAACAGCATGGGCGGCTGGATCGCGCTGAACCTCGCCCACCGGCATCCCGACAAGATCGCGCACGTCGTGGCGCTCAATCCGGGCGGCGTGCTCACCGACGAAGAGGACGGCAAGCGCATCCGAAAGATCTTCGCGATCAAAAGCTACGCCGACTACATCGCGTTCATGAAGGTGCTCTGGCACCGGATGCCGCTCTACCTCTACGGCGTCGCCTGGCTCGGCCTTTACCAGTTCACGCAGAAGCCGCTGTTTCAGGGGCTGCTCGACACGCTCGAGCAGGAGCACTTCCTCAACGACCGGTTGAAGTCGATCGAGACGCCGATCACGGTGATCTGGGGCCTCGAGGACAAGCTCTTCCGGGCGAAGATGGGACGCTTCATCGCCGAAAGCGCGCCGCGCGGAACGTTTCACGGCATCGAGCGCGCCGGGCACATGCCGCACATCGAGGCGGCTGAGCGGGTCTACGCGATCATCGACGCTCTTTGAGCCCGAGCGATCGCCTGCCCGAAAACGGCCGGAAGCAGGCCCTAATCTACAGACAAAAATGTCACTATATTCCTACGTGCGCAGGATGAGACAATCTTCCTCAAGACAAAGGAGCTCACCCCATGCGCCAGAAACTCGCCTTACTGCTCGTGGCCCTCTCGCTTGCCGCCGCGCCGGGACCCGCGCGCGCCGACGACTACGACGCCGTCATTATCGGCTCGCTTCTCTTCGGAATCGCGATCGTCGCCGGCGCGGCGGGAGTGGTGGCGCTGTTTCCACCCGCCAATGTGGCGCGACAGGACGAGCTGCGCGCCCTGGGCCTGGAGGACGGGGACACGTTCAAGGTCAGCGAAGACGGGCACCGTGGCACGATCCACAAGAAAGACGGCCGCACCGTCGACGTGTTCAAAAACAAGGACGGCAGATGGACCGTCGCCTTGGCATCCGTCGACCGCCCCGGTGGCCCGAGCGTGGACGACGCGCGGGCGGCGAAGCTCGTGGCGCCGAACGTCGAGCGCCCCGGCGTCCCAGAATCAGCCGTGTCCGGGACGGTCGTGATCTGAGGCGGGAGCCCCCTTTAAGCCAGCATCGAGCTGACGACTTCGCGCAGCTCGGTCTCGCTCAGCGGCTTGCGCTTGAGAAACTCGAGGTCGTGGTTGACGTGGTCGGGCTGCTTCATCCCGACCATCGCCGCGTCGACGCCGTTGAAGCCGGTGGCGAAGGCGAGCGCGCAGTGGGCCTGGGAAAGATCCTTGGGAAATTTCTCGAGGATGAAATCCGGAAGGTTGTGGCAGAGCCGCGCCTGGAAGAGCGGCACGCTCACGGCGACGCTGACGTCGAGCACCGACGCCGCATCGACGGCCGAGTACAGGTTCTGGCCGAAACGCTGCGTTTTCATCAGCGCGGCCTCGGGCATCGCGAGGTTGAGCGGCAGCTGGATGGCGCGCAGATGGTGGCAGGCGGCGCCGACGGCGTCGGAGGCCTTTTCGGCGGCGAGCACGCACTTCTCGAGCTGGAGGGCGGTCTGCGAGCCGGGCTCCTCGCGAAAGCCGTTCCAGGTCGCAAGCCCGTAGGCCGCGATGCGGCCTTCTTTCACGGCCTCCTCGAGCTTGACGAACGCGCGCTCGAGCTTCTCGTAAAAGATGCGCTCGGGCAGCTCCTCGAGCTGCGTTTCGGGGTTGTGGATGTAGTAGAGATCGATCGTCTCGATGCCCAGATTCTTGCGCGAGCGCTCGATCTGGTCGTCGAGGTAGGCCGGCTCCATGCAGTGGCAGCCGCCGACGAGGTCGGCGCTCTTGACGATGCCGCGGCTCACGTACTCGGCTTCGAAGAGCTTGGTGAGATCGCTCGTGGGCTCTTTTTCGTAGGGGACGAAGCCGCCCTTGGTCGAGACGAAGAGCTCCTCGCGCCGGGCCTTGCCGGCGAGCACGAGGCGCTTGATCGCCTCGCCGAGCGAGCGCTCGGCGCGCTGGCCGCGGTAATTGATCGCGGTGTCGAAGAAGTTGCAGCCGTGCTCGACGGCGGCCACCGCGGCAAGCGCCACCTTCATGTCGATGACCTCGTTCATTTCGCCGAGGTAGGTTCCCAGCGCGAGCGCCGACACCGGCACGCCGCAAAATTCACGCACCTGGCCAAGATTCACGCCGTGGCGCTCGAGAAAGGCCTTCGCTGCTTCTGGATTGGCTCTGCCCTTAAACATAATTATTACACGGGTATAACCTAAAGCCGTTGTCCGTCGTCAAGACAAAGTTTAAACTTATCCCATGTCGGTAACCGATAGACACAAGAAGCCAGGCTGCTTTCGCAAGCTCGTCAACTCGCTCGAGTCCACCGCGCCCGACCGGCGCGTGAAGATCATCGAGTCGTTCAAGGCCGAAGATCCCGAGTTCGCGCGCTACGCCGAGGAGAGCGTGTTCAAGTTCGAGGACTTTCTCAATACGCCCGACAACGTGATGTGCGAGCTCATGGACGGCATGAAGAGCGACATGCGCACGCTGGCGATGGCGCTTTACCACGCCCCCGAGTCGATGCTGGCGAAGTTCACCAAGAACATGCCCACCCCCCAGCAGCAGACGTTCAAGGAGCAGAGCGAGGAGTTTCAGAAGGTGTTGGCGCGCGAGCAGATGGCGGCGCAGTTCCGCGTCGTCGCCAAGGCGCGCGAGCTCGAGGACCACGGCAAGCTCAA
Organism: Deltaproteobacteria bacterium; assembly: GCA_016194795.1. GTDB lineage: Bacteria > Bdellovibrionota > UBA1018 > UBA1018 > UBA923 > JACQAX01. Next base: position 15,239 of record JACQAX010000047.1, read on the forward strand.
GCTCAAGAAGTACCTCGGCAACTATCCCGACGCCTGAGCGGCGCCCCTAGCGGTTTTGCACGACGTCGCGCGGGAGGTTGTAGCGCACGAGCCGTGAAAGCGGCCATTGCAGCTCGGCCAGCTGCATGAGCTTGTCGGCCCGGTCGTCGCCGTGGATCACGTTGAAGGTCTGGCGGAACCACGCCTGCGCGAACGCGAGCATGCCCCACTCGTAGGCGGGATAGGCCAGGCCGTCGTTGACCGCGAGCTGGCCCTTGGCCTGGAAGACGTCGGACGACTCCATGAGATAGCTGCGCACGCCGAAGAAGAGCAGCTTCAGCACCGTCGGCGCCGGGCGCTCGTCGACCAGGTCGAGCGCGGCCTGGGCGTCGGTGAACTTGCCGAGATAGCCGTAGTAGAAGACTTTGAGGGCGCGCACCATCGGGCGGTCGCCCCAGAACGCCGCGAGCTCGTCGATGTTCCGGTCGGTCGTGCGGCGCAGGCGGATCTCGGCGAGCATGTGCCAGAACGCGCCGTCGATGTCGAACGGGTACTTGCGGCGGTATTCGAGCCCGGCCCGGGAGGCCTCGGTGAACCGCCCCTCGAGAAAATGCCCCTGCAGGACGAACAGGTCGCGGCGGTGATCGAAGTTTTTCCAGGCCACCGGCATCTCGGCGATCGACTTGTTGAACTGCCCGAGCTGCTGGCGCGCGAGCGCGCGCTGCCAGAGGAAGGGCTCGGCGGAGGCGTCGATCTTCAGCCCCTCCTCGGCGCTCCGGATCACGTCGGCCCAGCGGTGGTGCGCGAGCAGGATCGTGCCGCGCAGGTAGATGCGCGCCAGGCGCGCCGGCAGCAGCTTGTCCCGGGCGTCGAGCTCGGCGTTGCGCTCGAGAAACTCGTCGAGCTCGGTGGCGAGCGACGACAGGCGCGACTTGCGCGTGGCCGTGAGGATTTTCGACGTGTGGACGTCGGAGTGCTCGTTGTAGCCCTCTCTCACCTCGTCGATGTTGATGCCGCGGTCGACGATGAAGTCGCGGTACGGGACGAGCTCGAGCATCCAGGGATAATGCTGGAGCGTGCTCCGCTCGATCTCGGCCACGGCGCGCTGGTAGGTCAGGCGGTTGACGACGGCGTCGACCGGCTGCATGCGCGCCGGCATGCGCGCGTGCGGCACCTTCACCGCCGTGGCGAGATGCGGGTGGAGCTTCGCCAGCGAGCTCGAGCCCGGGACGTCGGTGAGCGTGGGCAGGAGATCCGCGACCAGGCGGTTGATGCCGTCGTACTCCCAGCCGTTGGCGCGGAAGAACTGGTAGACGAGCTCGAGGGCGTCGCTCTCTTGCTGGAGCGTGTAGCCCAGGTCGGCGCTTTCGATCGGGTCGCGGCCGACGAGATAGGCCCAGAACTCGATGGGCCAGCCGTCGTACTCGAGCGCGTACCCGGCCTCGTTGCGGCCCTCGGCCTCCCAGAAGACGTCGCCGTGGCGCGGAAAGCTCACGCCCCGGGCAAGCGCCCCGTGGCTCATGCCGTGGTCGAGCGTCTCGTGCGCGAGCTCGAGGGCGAGGAGAAACGCGAGCTGGCGCTCGTCGCGGATCTGCCGGAACAGGCCGGCGTGGATGACGAAAAAACCGCCGCCGAGCGGCCAGAGCGTCGGGTTGAGCGTGTCGGCGACGTAAAAATGAAACCGCGTGGCCGGCACCGCGCCGACGGCGCGGTTGAAGCCCTCGGCGAGCGCGTCGAGGTAGAGATCGACGCTGTAGCTCTTGGCGCGCGGAAACCTCGAGCGCGCCTGCATCCAGCGGCTCCAGCCCGACTCGCGGCGCTCCCACCACTTCACGCTGTCGCCGCCCTCCTTGGTGGGCACCATGCGGATGCCCATGCCGGTGGTGACGTGCGGCTCGGTCGTGACGGTGGTGACGCCGGTGAGCTCGGGCGGCGGCGACTTGAGATCGGGCAGGCGCGAGTGGCTGTGCGCATGCGTCTGGGGGTCGTGGTAGCTCTGCGGATAAGTCTCGGGATACGTCGCCTGGGGATTCTGGCGCGTCCAGCGCTCGGCGTCCGGGTTGAGGTGGCGGGACTTCAAAACGATCTCGAAGCCGACGCTCTCGTCGCGCGAGATCACGTCCCAGTTGAGCTGGTGGCAGCCGTCGGTGAGCCCGCGGAAGAGCGGGTCGGGAAACCAGACCGGGCGCACCGTGAGCAGGCCCTCTTTCGGCACCTCCTTGAGCGCCTTCGTGCGCAGCGTGACGAGCGTCATGTCGCGCAGGTGCGAAACGTGGGCCTCGTCGCGCACGTCCCAGTTCCCGAGCGGAAAAAGCTCGCTCTCGAGCCAGCGCAGATAGCCGCGCTCCCCGCCGTGCGCCGCGATCTCGAGGTCGAGGCGGCGGCGGTCGGCGTCGCCGTGGACGACGAACTGGTACTGCTTGACGATCATCGCCTTCTTGTCGTCGAGGAGGTACGGCTCCCAGCTCACGGTCAGCCGCCAGATCCGGTTGGGCTGGAACGAGAGCGTGTTGTCGAAATAGTAGCTGGGATGGTCGAGCCGGTTCTCGGGAAGCGGCGTGCTGCACCCCGGCCCGAGCGTCGCCAGAAACAACGAAGCGAGAATGGCCCCTGCGCGCAAGCACCTCATCGTTGAACCAGTTTACCCCAGTTTTTCAAAAAGTGCGTTCGGAAGGGATCGGCGTCTCCAGCGCGAGCCGCGGCATTCCGTAGATGATGCGATCGATGGCGAACGCCCGGTCACGAAGGAAGGCGTCGAAGTCCTTGGAGGTGACCAGCGCGTCCTCTCCCCCCCACATGAACTTCGAGTCCTGGAGCGAATAGGTGCACGCCCCGTTTTCCCAGCACTGCTTGAGGAGCGTCATGCCGTAGGCCTTGAGCATCTCGGACGACTTCTCGCGGCCGAGCCGCCGGGGCAGGTAGAACTTGAAGGTGCCGGCGATGTCGAAGATGAAGATGTTCCTCGAGCCGGCGGCCACCGCGTGCTGAAGCGTGCGGTTGTAGGTGTGGAAGGCCACGTTCACGAACGGCGGGACGTGGAGCACCGAGGTGAGAAACCAGGTCACCGCCATCACGGCGGTGCCGGCCGGAAGCGCGAGCTTCGGCAGCCGCGCGCGCGCCGCGAGCCACTCAAGGCCGAGCGCCGCGACGAAGAGGAACGGGAAGACCGCGCCGACGATCTGGCGCGGGTAGAACACGTAGCGCCCCACGACGACGGCGAGCATCGGCGCGCCGATCGTCACCGCGAGCAGGAGGGCGAGCCACCCCAGCCGCTCGCGCTCGCCCGCGGCCCAAAGCCGCCAGGCGCCGACGGCGAAAAGCGGCGCGATGAGATACGAGGCCTTGTGCGGGTTGGCGAGGTTGCCCAAAGTCTGCTTGATCGTGCCGCCCCAGCCCGGAAACTGCGCCGGCACCGTCCAGTCGCCGACACCACCGTGGTGGTACGACATGTAGACGCCGAGAAACGCCACGACATAGAGGGCCGCGGCGGCGGCCTTCGCCCAGTCGCGACGGAAGAAGCAGGCCATCCCGACGAAGCAGATCCCGTAGAGGTGCGTGAAGAAGATCGTGAACCAGGTGAGCGCGCTTTCGAAGCGCGTGAGCTTGCGCTTTCTCTCCCACAGCAGAAAAAACGAGAGCGCGCCGGCAAACAGCAGCGCGCTGTAGGGGCGGAACTCGGTGGAATACGCGGTGACCGCGGCCGAGAAGAAAACGACGGCCGCGACGACCGGCTTGCGCATCCGGAGCGCGAGCCAGAGCGTGAGCCCCCCGAAAAGCAGCGACGGCAGGCGGCCCCAGACCTCCTCGGTGGCGACCCTCGAGAAGAGCCCGCGGGCCACGTAACCGAGCAGCAGCTCGCCGGGGACGAAGGGGCTGGCCTCCTCGAGCAGCGTCTTGAGCCCGGCCTTCACCGGCGTCGCCACCTCCTCGTAGCGCGCCAGCTCGTCCATCCATGCCGAGCGGCCATGGGCGATCCAGACGTTCACGATGCCCCAGAGGGCCAGGATCGCGGCGTGGAGCGCGCGATCGTCGGTCTTGGTTTTCTTCATTCGGTTCCCACCACTCCTATTCGCGGGCAGAGATCCTCGACCTCGCAATCGTCGCAATCCGGTTTGCGGGCCGTGCAGCGCGCGCGGCCGTGCGCGATCATGAGGTGGCCGAGGTCGACCCAGGCTTCGCGCGGCACCACTTCCATCATCTCGTGCTCGACCTTCACGGGATCGGTTTCACGCGTGAAGCCGAGCCGGCGCGAAAGCCGCCCGATGTGGGTGTCGACGACGAAGCCGGGCGTGTCGAAGACGTTGCCCAGCACGACGTTCGCGGTCTTGCGGCCCACGCCCCGCAGGGCCACCAGCTCGTCGAGCGTGCGGGGCACCTCTCCCCCATGCTTGGAAACCAGGAGCTTGGCCGACTCGACCAGGCCCTTCGCCTTGTTCTTGTAAAACCCGGTGCTCTTGACGAGCTTCTCGAC
>JACQAX010000268.1 GCA_016194795.1 Deltaproteobacteria bacterium
CAAGGGGCGCCGTCAGCGGCCCTCTCGGCGCTCCAGAAAAATTCCACGGCGGCTCCCGAAGACCGCCTGCGCGAGCTGCTCGAGCGCCCGCTGCCGCAGGGCCGCGAGATCGTGCGCAACGACAAAGATGACGGCGGCGTGATGACCTACGAGCAGCTCGACGACGGCACGAGCATCAACCGTACTTTTTCGGCCAAGGGCGAGCTGCGCAACGAGGGGATGTACACGATCGGCGGCGAGGAGATCCTGCGCTCCTACCACGACAACGGGCGCCTCAAGGCGCTCTCGTGGGTGCGCCCCGGCGGCACGCGCATCGACGTGAGGCTGAGCGACGCCGGCCGCCTCGAGGGCCGCCAGGACACGCTCGCCGACGGCTCCAAGATCTTCGCCAAGTACGACGAGACGGGCGCGCTGCGCGAGCGCGTGCGCGTTTTCAAGAACGGCCGCCAGCAACGGCTGTAAGCCGCGCGGGCTCTAGCTCTTCTCGATCGCCACGTCGACGAGCGTGGGCTTGAGCACGCGCACGAGCTCGCTCGGGGCGAGCGCGACGAGAAAGCCGCGCTTTCCGCCGTTGATGTAGATGCGCTCGAGCGCCGCGACCGAGCGCTCGAGATGGATCGGCATCGCGCGTCTCAGCCCGAACGGCGAGGTGCCGCCGACCTGGTAGCCCGAGTGCTTATCGGCGATCTTGGGCTTGCACGACGAAATCGTCTTCACGCCGAGCGCGCGGGCGAGGTTTTTCGTCGAGACGTCGCGGTCGCCGTGCATGAGGACGACGAGCGGGGCCTTGGTCTCGGTTTCCATGACGAGCGTCTTGATCACGCAGTGCTCGTCGACGCCGAGCTCGCGCGAGGAGACGGCCGTGCCGCCTTTTTCCTCGTACGCGTAGAGATGCGGGGTATAGGCCACGCCGTGTTTTGCCAGCTCGCGGGTGGCGGCCGTAACCGGTGGTTTTTCTTCCTTTCCCATGGGGCTGGGATAGTTTGATTGACTCATTGCGTCAATAGTTTTAGGTAGCCTCGCATGGGGTTTAAACGGGGATTCTTTCTTTTCGCGTTCCTGCTTTGCGCGCAGGGCGCCTGGGCCGCCACGATCTGCGAGAGGTTTCTCGTGCAGGCGAGCGCGGTCGCCTCGTCGAAGCGCTACGACCTCGTGCAAGGCGAGCCCGTGAAGCTGCAGCTCGGAGACGATCCGGCGCTGAGCGACGTCGTCTTTCTCGGTCGCCTCGTGACGATCGACGGCGTGAGCCGCGAGCTCGCGTTCTACGACTCGGCCAAGAAGCTTCTGCACATCGTTCCCGTCTCGAAGCTCTCGATCCAGCGCGAAGGCGGCGAGGCGCTCTCGGCCGACAAGACCCCACCCGTCGTGCGCTCGATCAACCAGGAGGGCGGCACCTGCGCGGCCTTCTCGATCTTCAACTGCATGCGCCAGCTGCACTACGTGCTCGGCAAGAAGGGCAGCGAGGCGCTGCAGAAGCAGCTCGACAACGAGCAGGGCCGCACCGGCCTGCTCGCGCGCGTCGTGTGACCCGCAAGCTTTGGACCCCGAAAAAATGGCTCCAGCGCCGCAAGGGCGGGCACATGGTGCTCGCGCTCGGCGTGTTCGAGGTGAACGGCGAGCGCAAGATTCTCGTCACCGACCCGAACTGGCAGGCGCCGCGGCTTTGGGATCTGGATGAGCTCGACAAGGCGAAGGGTGCCTCCATTCGCGCGTTCGTCGTTTGGCAGGCCCCGAAACCCGCGCAGCCTTGAAGGGGCTCGCGCGGCGAGTGGCGGTCACTCGAAACGGCGCGTGGCCATCAGAGTCGCCGAGCGGGAGAGCGGGGAGTTGTACGTCGGACCGAGCAGGGTCTGGTCGGCGTAGGAAAGCGTAAGTGACCAGAGCTCTTGAAGAACCGTGCTGGCCTGGAAGCCGGCGGTCCAGACGAGCTTTGCTTCGGTGCTGGAGACTCCACCCGTGGCGGCGACCGCGCCTTCCCAGGTCGGACCCAGCGAGGCGCCGAAGCGATAGTCGCCGAGGTTGTAGCCGGCGCCGGCCTCGAGAGCGGTGGCGGGGCCGAGCGTGAGGCCGCCGCGCGGGAGGTAGCGGCGGTGCTGGGCCATCGCGTAGGCGTCGACGCTCTTCCAGGTCTTCAAGGCGAGCGCCCCGAGCGTCGCGCCCCAGGCGCCGCGCCCGTGGACGTCGGCGGCGAGCACGCTCTGGCTCTCCTGAATCGAGCGTCCGGTCGGCGCGGTGAGGTCGCCGAAGATCCAGACGCGCGGTTTGTAGAGGTTGTAGCGCAGCTCCTGGATGGCCTCGAAAGCGGTTCCCACCGAAACGTCTCCGGCGCCCCAGTGCGCGAGCTTCGTCGCGTCGATGCCGCGGTAGCGGCGGCTCACCGGAACTTCGGCGTGGAGCTGCCAGCGCGGATCGAGCGCGTACGCGCCCGACATGAGGAACGTCGTCGCCGACTCGTCGTTGCCGTCGCGGTTGAAGACGCTCGAGCCGTCGGCGTGCGAGCTGCCGACGATCGTGCTCTGGCTGGCGCGCGCCGAGAGCTGGGCGTTGGAGTCGGTGGTGATGAGAGCCGGCATGAGCGCCGAGCCCGAGCAGCAGGGCGCGGCGAGCGCGGGGCTCGCGACGGCCAGCGCGATGGCGGCGAGCGCGACGCTCATATCCGCACCTCGCGCGTGACGTCGACGCCGCCGAGCTTGAGGTGCAGCACCCATCGTCCGGCCATGACGAGCCAGAGGTCGGAGATCTCGATCGACGTGGCGCTCACGCGCGTGATCGTCGGAGGCGCGGTGCCATGGCCCATGTCGGGCATCTCGGCCGTGGCTTCGAACGCGAGCGCCGAGACGTCGGCGTCGAAATCGAGGCGCAGCTTGTTTTCGCCGACGGCGGGCCCGAGCACCCACGCCAGCGACGCGCAGGCGCCGCGGCCGCCGAGCGCGTACGAGAGCGCGCAGCCGCCCGGATGCTGCTGCTGGACCTGGGCGGTTTGCGGGCGTTCCTCGTTCGAGTGGGAGACGAGCGGGGATTTGCCGCAGCCCACGGCGGCGATCGACCACGACAGCGCGAGCAACAGCAAGACCGGCGCGCGCATCTCAGGGCCGCTCGATCTTGCAGCCGAGCGTGCGCACTTCGCGCGGCTCGGGAAGCTTGCCTTGGCTTACCGCTTGGAGCGCGCTGGCCAGGTAATGGTGCTTTGGCGCCTCGCCCGAGCGCACCTCGTCGACGCCACCCGAGAAAAGCAACTCGCCGCCGGGGGCGACGACGAAAGCGTGCGGGGTCTTGAGCGCGCCGAGCTCGTCGGCCAGGCGGGCACCGTCGTCCTGCACGACCTGGAAAGGGAGCTTCGAGCGCTCGAAGTGGGCGCGCGCTTCGGCCTCGGGCTCGTTGGCGTTGGCGTGGACACCGAGGAACGCGAAGCCTTTGGCCGCGTACTCATTATAAAGGTCGGTCACCGCCTTCTCGTGGCCGGCCGAGCACGGGCAGCGCGAAGACAGAAAAACGAGCACCGTGCCCCGTTTCGGCGCGCGCGCCGCAAGCGAGAGCGCCTTGCCCGTCACGAGCTCGCGGCCGGTGAAGACCGTGTCGGGCCCGATCGCGGCCAGGCCGATGGCAGTGGTGCTGAGGAGGGAGAGAAGCGCGACCATGATTTCGACTTAGTGCGTCACGCGCACGGGGATTTTGAAGGTCTCGACGCTGCCGTCGGCGGCCTGAGCCTCGACGATCACCTCCCAGATGCCTGGCATCAGAAAGTAGGCGCCCGAAACCTCGTAATGGCCCTTGGCGCCGCGCTCGACCGTCTTCGTGGGACGCGAGCCGTGGCCCATCGCGGGCATCCACAGCCTGGTCGTGGCTTTGACGAGCTCGTTGGCTGGACCGTCGCCGAGGTCGCGGAGGTCGTAGGAAAGCTCGGCAGGGCCGGATTTGAGAGGTTCAGGCGAGAGCTCGTAGCTGACGAGATATTTGCCCGAAAGGCTTTCGACCATGGCGGCCTGCGAAGGGGCCGCGAGAAAAAGGGAGACTGCGACTGCCGCGAGACTGAGCATGTGAAGGAACTCCTTGGTGTTGAGTTCCTTCCTGCTTAGCTCTTGCCGGCGGCGCGGTCCAGAAATTCCTTGAGATCGAGCTTGTAGATCGTGCGGATCTTGTCGGCTTCGTGCTGAGTGATGCCCTTTTCGGCGTAACCCAGCTCCAGCGACTTGAGGCGCTCCACGGCGACGCCGGAGCGTTGCGCGGCTTGTTCCAGGGTCAGCCCGCAGCGCGAACGCTGGTCGCGCAGCCACTGGCCGAATTCGACGTCAATCTCGTGGTCCGTTTTCGCTTCTTTCACGCCTGGCCTCCCCCTGTCGAACATCATAATAACCCAACTCCTGCCTAACCCGCTTTAAGAAAGATGAATGAAAAATGGGGCCGGACCGTGTTTTGGTCGCGGCCCCGAAATACAGCTTAATCGGCTCGGGACTCAGTAACGGCCGCGGCCACCGCCGCCGCCGCCACCACCGCCGCCACCGCCGCGATAGCCACCGCCACCGCCACCGCCGCCACCGCCGCGACCGCCTTCACGAGGCGCCATCGGCTTGGCTTCGTTCACCGTCATCGGGCGACCTTCGTAATCGGCGCCGTTGAACTTGGCGATCGCGTCAGCTGCTTCGGCTTCAGTCGACATCTCGACGAACCCGAAACCCTTGCTGCGACCGCTATCGCGGTCGACGATCACTTTTGCAGATTCCACTTTTCCAGCTTGCGCGAAGATTTGCTCAAGCGAGTCATCCGTTGCAGAAAACGGAAGATTACCTACGAACAGTTTCTTACCCATCAGCCCTCCTAGAGACTTAGACCACAGGATAGCAGGGAAATCGGGTGATCGCCAAGCGATTCAAGGTGAAGTAAACTTTCGTTGTGAGGGACCGGATCCGCCCCACTTTGGGCCAAACATTCGCGGCGGGGCTCATTACAATGGCCCTGCTGCTGGCGACCCTCTTCTATTTCGTCCTCGACGGGTCGCGCCGCTCTATTCTAATGTCCGCCGAACGCCTCAGAGACGAGGCCAGCCGCCAGATCGCCGCCCGGGTGGAGAGCTTCCTCAAGCAAGCCGAGGACGAGGTGGGCGTGATCGAACGCGAGATCTCCGAGCATCTTCTCGACCCGCGGGAGCTGCAGGAGCTCGAAAACGCGCTCCGGGTGCAGATCTTGGGCAATGAGAACCTTTCCGAGCTCACCTTCACCTATGGCCGCGCCCAAGGGTTCGACGAGGAGGGCGAGCTCGTCCTGGCGCCCGAGCCGCGTGGTCGGATTTCGGTCTACCGGGACGAGACCGGCGTGGTCGTCGAAAGGATCCAGCAGAAAAAGGGGGGGTTCCTCCTTGGAAAGACCCCCGTTCCCGACCCCACCGAGCACCCCACCTTCACCACCCCGGCAAGCCGGGACTTCTACGGGAAGCCCCTTTGGAGCGACCTGCACTGGGCGGAGCTCGCGTCCAAGTCCCTGGGGGCCGGAAGACCGGTCGTCGTGAGCGTGCAGAAGAGCGTCGAAGGGGAGAACCGGAAGTTCGCGGGCGTGCTGCGCGTCGGCATTCTTGCGCGCCGAATCGACCGTGTCGACCAGCTCAAGCTGCTGGGCTCGAACGGGAGCGACCCGCACCTCGTCTTCATCTGTGACAACCAGGGGCGGCTCATCACCCGGACCACCCCCACGGACCGCCTCGAAGAGGTCGACTCGGATTTGCGCGTCTCGCCCTCGGGCCTTTCGCCGGTGGTGGTGGAGGCCCTCAAAACGCCGGGGCTCGCGGGGATCACGAAAGAGAACCCGTCGCTCTCGTCGCGTTTCCGCTCGGGCCAGCGCGACTATCTCGTGACGTTTCGCGCGCTCGGCGCAACCCAGGACTGGATCGTCGGCGTGGTGGCGCCCGAGGACTACTATCTCGGTGAGCTCGTCCATACGCGCGACCGCCTGCTTCTCGTGTCGCTCGCGATCATCGTGGCGATCGGCGCGGGCGGCGTGCTTCTTCTGCGCGCCATCCAGCGCGCGCAGGCCAAGTTCGTCGATCAGACCGAGCGCATGAACCGCCTCGAGTTCGCGCCCGCGCGCCACGACGTTTTTTTCCGCGACGTGAGCGAGTCGCTCGAGGGCCTCGAGCGCGCCAAGTCGGCGGTGCGCGCGATGGGCAAGTACGTGCCGATGGACCTCGTGCGCC
>JACQAX010000068.1 GCA_016194795.1 Deltaproteobacteria bacterium
AAAAGGCCCGGGGCTTTGGAATAGGTCGCGACCGCGATGCGCACTTCTCTATCTCCTGTTTTTTGATACACTTGGAGTACTCAAGGGGAGAATATGCTTCAAACCATCGCGACTCTGCTAGGGCGTTTGCTGCTCGCACTGATTTTTATCCTGTCGGGCATCTCGAAGATCGGCAACTACGGCTCGACGGTCGCCTACATGACCAGTGCCGGCCTGCCGATGGCGCCGCTCTTCCTTTACGGCTCGGTGCTCGTCGAGCTGGGCTGCGGCCTGAGCCTCTTGACGGGCTTTCGCGCGAGGCTGTCGGCGCTGATCCTTTTTCTCTTCCTCTGCCCGGTGACCTACCTCTTCCATCTCAAGCCGGCGCTCGACGCGGTGTCGTCGGGTTCGGCCGACCAGCAGTCGATTCAGGTGCTCAAGAACCTCGCGGTCATGGGCGGGCTGCTTCTGCTTTACGGAAACGGCGCGGGCAAGCTTACGATCGGCAAAGACGCGTAGCCGGTTCGTTCGCCAATGAGTTAGAACGAGGAGACGGGCAGGAGCAGCGACGGCGTCTCTTCGCTGCTCGTGAGCGACGACACCGGGCGCTGAATGTCCTGCGCCCCGCCGACCCCCGCGCGATCGGCCTGGCCGATGAGGAACAGGGCGGCCTGCTTGGCGGCCTCGAGCTGGAGGTCTTCCTGGCTTGCCGCCGAGCTGCGGCGCTCGACGAAGGCGCGAATCTCGCTCTCGATCTGCGCAAGGCGCGCGCGGAACGCCCGCGAGCGCGTGGGCAAGCCGGTCGGGTCGTAGCCGGGCAGGGGCGCGACGTCGGCGGGCGCCTTGAGCGCGTGCGGGTAGTTCTCCTCGAGCTTCGGCTGCGAGCCGAGCTGGAGCGCGATGTCGGGCGTGATGCCCTGGAACTGGATGAGCTTGCCGGACGGGCGCACGGTGTAGGCGTCGGTGAGGAAGACGCCGCCCGTGAGGTTGAATTTCGCCAGCGGCACGAGCGTCTGGCGCGTGCCCTTGCCGAACGTGCGCGTGCCGACGACGATCGCGCCGTGGTCTTGAAGAGTGCCGGCGAGGATCTCGGCGGCTGATTTCGTCGTCGCGTTCACGAGCACGACGAGCGGGTTGTCCCAGGCGATGCTCAGGCTTTTCATCGGGACGACGTCGCTCACCAGGCCCGAGCGCGACATGAGCCCGACGAACGACTCGCTGTCGGCGAGCAAGAGATCCGCGATGTCGCGCGCCGCCTCGATCTCGCCGCCCGAGATGTTGCGCAGGTCGAGCACGAGCGCGTCGGAGCCGCGCAGGCCGCGAAGGTCTTCGGCGAAGATCGCCTGCGCGCCGCTGAAGTTGCGGATTTTGAGATAGCCGATCGAGCGCGCCGCGCCCCTGGCGTCGAGCGCGCGGAATTGGGCGAACTTCACCGGGCTTGCCTCGAAGGTGCCGCGCGAGACGCGGATCTCGCGATAGCCCAGCGGCACGCCGCCGACCCCCGAAGGCCCGCCGAGCACGCCCAGGCTGAGGCTTTCGGAGTTGCGGTCGTTGATCGCGGCCACGAGGTCGGTGGTACTGATCTCGCGAACGTATTTCCGGTTCACCGTCCAGATGAACATGCCCTCCTGCAGGCTGGCGATGTGCGCCGGCGAGCCGGCGATCACGTCGACGACCTCGACGCGGCCGGTGTCGTCGGAGCGCTCCACCGAAAAGCCGAAGCCGCGCAGGAAGCCGCTCTGGCTCGAGAGCGCCTGTTCGGAGAGCGCCACCGAGTGCGGGTCCCACTGGCGCGTGGTGTTCGTGAGCAGATCGAGCGTGAACTCGCGGATCGGCGTTTGCGGATACGCTTGTCGCAGCAGCTCGAGCGTGCCCTCGCACTGTTCGAGCGGCTTGTGCGGAGTTTTCTCGGGAATTTTCACGTGGCGCTGGGCGAGCAAGCTGATCTGCGCGTACTGAAACTGCGCGGGGTCGAGCGCCCCTCGCTGCGTTGCCGCCGCGAGATGGAGCTTCTGGAGCTGCGTGAGCGCCTCAAGCACGCTGCGGCACTCGACGGTCAGCTCGGTGTCGCAGCCCGCGCTGCCGAGGGCGGCGACGCAGGTCATCGAAACCAGAAGGAGCTGTTTGGCGCGACGCAGGTGAGGGATCATCGGGCGGGGTGATAACACAGCGCGTCGTGTATTTCTATCAGACGGTAATTGATCGGGATTATATAAATTTTTCATGGGGTATTGACGCAGTGCATTGTATTTGTTACTAATGCGCCACGTTAAGGATGCTACCCCCAATGTCTATAACGCCCCGCAATTACAAAAGAATCCCTCTGATTACGGCTGCCTTGGCCCTGTTTTTGGCCCATTCGTCCTGGGCTCAGCCCTCGCTTTACTGCCGGAAGCTGCTGACCGAGGCCGAAATCGGCGCCACCGAGCAGGGTGTGGCGGCCGAGATCGCCCGCCGGACCGAGCCGCTGAAGCAGGGACGCCCCGAGATCCTCGCCCTCGACGGCCGCCCGATCGACGTGCTCGAGGGCATCAACCGCGAGCTCGCCAAGCCCATCCTCGACGCCTCCAAGCGCGCCGTCATGGCGCGGGTCGAAGAGCTTTCGAAGAAGTGGGTGACCGCTTCCAAGGAAGAGGCGCGCCTGCGCTTCGAAGAGAACAAGAAGTCGGGCAAGAACGCCCAGCTGACTTACGACGCCGACGGCATTCCCGAGACGGAGCTGCTGCGCGCCAACCACGAGCTTGCCGTGAAGGCGCTGAAAGCCGCCAAGGGCAAGCCCGGGGTGGGCGAGCTCGAGGCATCCGTCGCGCAGCTCGCGATCGAAGCGCTCAAGAAGAGCTTCAACGCGCGCGTGAAGGCCGCCGCCGACGAGGTGATGGACGCGGCCGAGGAAAAGCTCGCCGAGAGCGTCAACAAGATCCTGCCCGACTGGGACAGCGTCGTGAACGCGACCTCACCGATCGTTGCCGAGTTCGCCGCGCAGCTCGCGCGGGATTTCCCGATCGAGCGCGCGCAGGCCAAGAAGTCGAAATCGGCCGTCGAGGCCTCGGCCGTCGCCGCCGAGAAGCTGCCCGCGCCGGTCACCGCCCAGCTCAACCCGGCCGGCGTGCCCGAGCTGGTCGTCGGCGAGATCGGCGTGCGCGCTTATTACGACGTCGAGCTCGGCACGGTCGTGCTCGAGTCGACCAAGGGCTTGATGCCGAACCCCGACGGCCCCGTGATGGTCGTCGACCATGGCGACGGCACGATCAAGTCGAACGCGTCGAGCTGGAAGTACGTGCTCGCCAAGTTCGTCGACAGCTCGTGGAACCCGATCGCGATGAACCTGCCCAAGGCGGGGGTCGGGATGGACATCACCGGCTTCTACAAAACGACCGCGTACCTCGACCATCGCTATCGGGTCGTGCGCGCGCGCACGACGCCGAAGGACGGCTCGGCGGCGATGCCGATCGTCCTCATGGGACGCAGCATGGGCTCGGCGAAGGGTTACGCCCACGCGCTGCTCTATGACGGGCCCGCCAACGTCGTCGACGCCTACGTGCTTTCGTCGTTCTCGAACCCGTATACGATGGATCTGCAGATCACGAACGTCGAGAAGCAGGTGGCGCTCGGCAACATCAAGGGCGTCGTCCCCGAGATGCTCGAGGGCGCCAAGGTCCTGAGCCAGGAGATGCTTGCCGCCGCCGAAAAGCTCAAGACCGACGACCCGGCCGCGTTCAAGGATTTCGGCGACAACCAGTTTTATCTGCAGGGCAACGCCGACGAAGACGGCGGCCCGTCGGTGCTCGTCGACCTGAAGCAGTTCACCGACAACTTCGCCCCGCGCGCCCACACTTACGTTTTCGAGAACGCGCTGCTCAAGTACGAGATCCCGAACTTCGCCAAGATCGACCCGGCCCAGTGGGAAGGCACGCACAACCTCTTCTCCAACCTTCAGAACCTGACGCCCGAGTCGCTCAAGCGCTCGGTCGACGGCATGAAGGCCCGCAAGGCGAGCGGCGCTCCAGGACCAGTACTTCGAGGCCGTCGGCGCGACGTACGGTTTTTTCGACTACCTGGCCACGAATACGTCGTCACGCCCCGAGATGATCCGCGCCAAAAAGAATTTCCAGGCGCTGCGCGAGAAGCTCACGGGCGGCAGGTCGTTCCTGGAGTGGTATCGCGAGAAGATGAAGATCACGCCGGAAGAGCTGCACGCGGCCAAGGCCGGGCGCTCTTCTCGTGCCGCGCGCCTGAAGCGCGCCGCTGAGTTTTGGGAAGCGGAAAAAGCCAAGTAACCAGAGAGCGCTCGTCAGCCTGTTTCCTCGGGCAGCTTCGCCTCTCGCCAACCCCGGATCCCGCCGTCCATCGACCACACGTTGGTGTAGCCCATCTTCTGGAGATTGTCGGCCGCGAGCGCCGAGCGGAAGCCGCCGCCGCAGTAGAGGACGATCTCGGCGCCCTTGTCGGGGATCTCGCTTTCGATGTCGCGCTCGATCACGCCGCGTCCCAGGTGCTGGGCGCCCTTGGCGCGGCCGGCGCGCCACTCGTCGTCCTCGCGGACGTCGATGAAGCGGAACTTCTCGCCGCGCGCGAGCTTCTCGGCGACCTGCTTGACGGTGAGCTCTTTCACGCGCTTCTTGGTGTCTTCGACGAGCTTAAGAAAACCTGGAGAGTGTTGCATAATGGCGGTAGTCTACAGAGCAATATGGCAAAGAAAAGCGCAATTCCGAGTCTCGTGGGAGTCGTCCACCTGCCGCCGCTTCCGGGCGCGCCGCGCGCCACGGGCTCGGCATCCGCCGTCGTCGCGCAAGCGACGCGGCGGGCGATCGACGAGGCGCGCGCCCTGGAGCGCGCCGGCTTCGACGCGCTGGTGGTGGAGAATTTCGGCGACGCGCCGTTTTACAAGACGACCGTTCCGCCCGTGACCGTGGCGGCGATGAGCGCGATCGCGTGCGCGGTGCGCGCCGCGACGCGGCTGCCGCTCGGGATCAATGTTCTGCGCAACGACGGGTTTTCGGCCCTGGCCATCGCGTTGGTGTCGGGCGCGTCTTTCATCCGGGTGAACGTTTTGTCAGGCATCGCCGCGACCGACCAGGGACTGATCGAGGGCGAGGCCGCGCGCCTCCTGCGCGAGCGCGAGGCGACGCGTGCTTTGGGCGGCCCGCGCGTGGCGATCTGGGGCGACGCGCTCGTGAAGCACGCGCGCACGCTTTCGGTCGACGACGTCGAGCTCGCCGTCGAAGAGGTCGGCAGCCGTTCGCTTGCCGACGCGGTGATCGTGACCGGCGCGACGACGGGCCGGGCGATCGGCTCGTCGAGGCTCGAGGTCGCGTCGCACGCGGCGCGGAAGATCCGCAAGCCTCTCTACCTCGGCAGCGGCGTCACGCCCGAGAACGCGGGCGAGGTCGCGGGGTTTGTTGACGGCGTGATCGTCGGCTCGGCTTTGCGCCGTGGCGGCCTGGCCGGAGCGCCGCTCGAGACGCGGCGGTTGGGCGTCTTCGAAC
>JACQAX010000314.1 GCA_016194795.1 Deltaproteobacteria bacterium
CATGGCTTCGTCGAGCCCGCGCGCCTGCGGGCGCGCCTGGCCGCGTCGCCTCACGTTTTCGTGTCGCCGTCGCTCGGCGGCGCCGCCAATCCCGGCAGCGCCTCCCTGGGGCTGCTCGCGCCGGGCAGCGCCGCCGTGCTCAGCGCCTGGGGCTCGAACCTCGATCTTGCCGAGCGTTTTCCCGACAGAGTGCTGCTCGTTCCGGTGCGTGGCGGGCCCGCCGGACCGTTTGTCTCGCCGGAAGAGCTGGCGCACACGCTGCGCGAGGCTCTCGCCCGGCCCGCTTCCCGAAAGGCCGTGAGCGCGAGACCGCCGTCGCGCGCGCTCGCGGAGGCGGCGGCCAGGCTCGAGGCGTTGCTCGGCCAGCCGGCGTCTCGGCGCAAACAGCCCCTCGTCTCGATCTGGGCGCTGCCGCCGGAACGCTCCGACTGGAGCCGCTCGATTCCGTCGACCCAGCGCCCGAACGACTATTTCAGCGACCCGATCTCCGCGTTTTTCTTTCGCGCGTACGGGATGCAACTGATTCCCGAGAGCTGGAACGAGAGCAAGGGCGGCTACTGGGTGCCGCCGTGGGTGAAGATCGCTTCCGACGCGGTCGTCGTCCGCGATCCACACCGCGGCCGTCACTTTCTTCCGTTCATGTCGCGCGGCACGGTGCGCGTGCAGGATTTTTTCGGAGGCGAGCACACCCTTCCCGAAAAAACCGTCAAGGAGCTCGTTCAATCGGGCTATGCGTTTCCAGGATCGTTGCCTTGACGCGCGCCAGGCCCGCGATGACGCCCAGGCCGTAGCAAGAGTGGATCACCGGAAAGAGCGCGAGCACGCGTAGCCGGAGCTTCGGGAAGCCCAGCGAGAAAAACCCGCAAAGCAGGGCATAAGCCGCGACGGGCGCGACGAGCACGGCCTTGGAGGCGCCGAGAGCGGCCGCCATGGCGGAGAGCGGGGCGTAAAGCACGCAGAAGGCGGGCAGCAGATGCGGCACGCGAGCGGTTTCCGGTTGCAGGCGCAGGTTCTGTCCTCGGCCGAGCCCGTACTTGAAGACCTGCCGGCCGAGAGTGGCGATGGTGGGGCGCCGCTCGTGGTAGACGTAGAGCCCCGGCGAATAGACAAGCCCGCCGCCGCCGCGCTTCACGCGCGCCAACAGCCAGTTTTCCTCGGCGCAGTCGATTCGCGCCGGAAAGCGTTCGCGCAGGAGGGTCGAGCGCCGGATGAAAAGATTGCAGAGGATGAGCGCCGACTCGTCGCAGGCGCGCTCGGGTCCGCGGGCGGCGTAGCGGGCCGACGAGGTGAACGTGGCGAAGCGGTGCGAGAGCACCTCTCCGACGGCGCGTTCCTGGCTCGATGCGGCGGGAGGCGTGAAATTCGGCCCGCCGATCGCGCTGGCCTCGGGGTTCCGGCCGGCGGCCTTGAGAAACTCGCTGAAATACCCCGGGGGCGCGAAGGCGTCGTCGTCGATGAAGCAAACCCACTCCGCCGTCGACAGCGGGAGGAGACGGTTGCGGGCGTCGGCCGGCGTCGTGGGCTCGAATGTCTTGAAGCCCACGTCGAGCTCGTGCAGGACTCGAGCGCTCTCGTCGTCGGCACCGTTCAGGCCGACAAGCAGGCGCGCGCCGATACCGGCGCGTTCGGCCGAGTCGCGAACGCTGTGGATGCAGCGTCGAAGCCATTCGTGGCGACCGCGAGTGATGAGGACGACGTCAACCTGGAGCATCGAAGAAAGTGTAGCATAGTTGGAACGGGGCCGTGCGGTACCTGCGCGACTTGACAGACAAATGCCCAAGCGATCATATCTTCAGATATGATCGACGTGTGCATCTGCACCCACGGCGGGGCTGCGGATACGATGGAACGGGTTTTGACGGCACTGACGCGGCAGACGCTTGACCGCGCGCGATTCCGCGTCGTGGTCATCGACAACGCGAACCAGCCGCCGATCGAGCTCGACCACGCGCCGTTCGACGCGCTTCGCCGGGCCGGCGTCGAGGCGCGAGTGGTGCGCGAGCCGAAGCTTGGCGTCGCGCATGCGCGGATCGCGGCGCTTCGGCAGACCGACGGTGACGCCGTCGTTTTCGTCGATGACGACAACGTTCTCGCTCCCGATTTTCTCGAGCGCGCGTGCGCGATTCTCGCGGCCTATCCGAAAGTCGGTTGTTTTTCGGGTCGCATCGGCCTGCCCGACGAGCTCGAGGTGCCCGACTGGATACGTCCGCTGCTCGGCTCGTTGGCCGTGCGGGACGTCGGACCCGAGCCCATCGTCGAATGGTTCCGGGGCCACTGGGCCCCGTGGGTTCCGGCGGCGACGGCCAGCATGGTTTTGCGGCGCGAGGTCGCCGACTCGTTTCTGCTCCGCCACGCCGATCGCGAGGAGTTCGCTCGTTTCGGCCGCAAGGGGCGCGGAATGATGTCGGGAGAGGACTTTCTGATCGCGCTCAGCGCGGCGGACGCCGGCATGAAGTGCGGGTATTTCCCCGAGCTCTTCATGACCCACTGGATTCGGCCGGAGCGTCTCGCGTTCTCGCAGATGGCGCGGCTCATGATCTGCTTCGGCATCACCGACGTGCTGCGCGAGGAGTATCTCAACGTGCCGCCGCAGCCGTTCGGGCAAGAAGAGCTCTTCGACCGCCTTTTCTCGACCGGGCTCCGGAAGTCGGACCCGAGGGCCCGTTTCTGCCATTCGCTTTACAGCGTCGTTTACATCTCCGGGCGCGCCCGCCGGCTGCTGCGCGCCGGCCAGCCGATCGTCGTAGACCTCAATGAAAGGCCAAATGGCGGTTAAAAACGCTCCTTCTTTTCGCAAAGACCTCCCTCGAATCGCCTGCATCGGCGCCGAGGCGCTGACGCACTCGCACGGCACGGGGCTGATGTTCAGCCGCCACCTCGCGCGCTATCCGCGCTCGAAGATCGTCGACGTCCACTATCAGGCGCTCGCGACGAACTTCGTGTTCCCGAAGGTGAAAGTGCCGGTATGCGAGCTGCGCAACATGGAGTGGAACGACCCGATGCTGGCCGACCTGAACTCCCTGATGCAGAAGGGGCATCGGCGCCCGGGGACGAGCTTCGTTTACCAGGGTCGGATGTTCGGCAACGGCCTCATCAACTGGGACAAGCTGGGCGGTACCCCCGACCTGATCTACTCGACGTGCTATTCGGCGCGCGACTTCGCGTTCCTCCACCACATCTATCGGAACCTCCCGAAAAAGGTCCCGATCGTTCAGCACTTCCTCGACCTGGATTTCAATTTCATCGAAACCCTGAAGTCGCTTTACAAGGAGCTCGAGCCCGCGATCGTCGCGGTCTGGGCGCTCAACGAGTCGATTCGCGGAGCCGTTCGCAATCTGACCGGAAACGACGTGAAAATCGACCTGAAGCTTGCCCTGCACCAGCCGGTCTCGCGCGTTTTCAAGCAGACCCATCGTGGTTTTTGCCCGGACGACTTCAGCTCGATCATGATCGGCAACGTCTGGTCCGGCACCGCGTACCTGGCGCTGCATCGGGCCTGGAGCGACTGCCAGGACGAGCTCCGCGGCTTGCCGCCGATCGAGTGGATGGGGCATTCCCGCCGGTTTCGCGAGCTCGCGCACATGGGTTTCAGATGGACGCCCGGCGGGGGAGTGGTCGAGAACGGCGGCTACCTGAGCAGCGCCGCGCTGAAGAAGGCGCTCGTCGGAGCGGATCTGGCCATCATCCCGTTCAGCGGCGAGAAGGCGGATCGCGAGGACTACAACAGCTACTCGCTCCCGTCCCGTCTGGGGGACTACTGCATGGCGGGGCTTCCCGTCGTCGTCATCAGCCAGCCGAACACCGAGCCGGCGCGCTACGTGCGGGACTTCGGCTTGGGCATCGTCGTCGACCCGGCCGAGTGGCGTATCTCGGTCAAGAAGCTCAAGCACTTCATCCTCGATCGCGACTGGCGCGAAGAGTGCGGCACGAACGCGCGCAGGTTCGCCGAGCGCACTCTTGATCTCGAGAGCTACCAGGACGAGCTCTATCCCCGGCTCACCGAGCTCGCGCGCGCCAGGATTCCCAGCGTGCGGCTGGAGCGGCACTTCTTTCCGTGAAGCTGCCGTACGACGCGCTCTCTGTTTTGCAGCGCTCGACCGAGGCCAGGCCGTTCGCTCCCGTCCACGAGCTCGTCAGAAAAGCGTACCGGGGGCCCTTGCGCGCGCTCGCGCGCGAGGCGCTGGCCGTCGCGACGGGCGAACGCCGTTTCGACCTCGTCGTGCGGCATAGCGCGGTGGCCGGGGCGGGCTTCAACGCGTTCGGCAGCGACATCGATCTCACGGTCGTTTTCGACGACGCTTTCTCGCTCGAGCGTTCCGACCGGATGGTCCTGGCTTACGAGCGCCTGCGCCGCGTTTTTCCGCCGCTGGGCGAGCTCGAGATTTTCTCGCGCCCGGAGTGGGAGCGGCTTTCGGAGCTTTGGCGCGAGCACGGAGCGGTTTTGCGGCTCATCCGTGATTTGAAGAAGATTCGTTGGATGGAATGGAAGCTCGTCCCCGGCTTGCACGAGTACCACCGGTACAAGGTGAAGAGCGCGATACGACGCCTGCTCGTCGAGCTCGAGGGGGAGGCGCCCGCGCTCGACGCGATTCCGGACTCCGGCGCGTTTTCGTTTTTGCGGGACGGGTTCGAGCGGCGGCTTCGCGAAACGGTGCCCGTTTTCGAAATCCCGGGCTCGCCGTCGTTCGCGTTTCGTTCGCACGAGCTCGACGCGACGATCTGCGGCGGATGTGCCGACGCCCCCGAGGGGGCATTGGTCCTTCCGCGCGCTTCGGCGCTCGCGCTCGCCGCCCTTCTGCCTTCGCACCACGACGAGGATCAGTCGCTGCTCGGCTCACTCGGGGCGGTGCGGGCCGATGAGCGTTTTCGCCGCTCGCACGCCGCCGCGCTCTCGTTGGAGCTTTTATATGCTAACGCCGCGCCCCGCGTTCATCCCGCCAGCCGGGAGCGCGTCTATATGTGGATCGAGAATCTCGAGGGGCAGCTGCGCCGTTACTCCCCCGACCCGGCGGCCGTCGAGGCGTTGCTTTCGGCTCTCAATCGGCATCCCGCGCCGAAACGCGGGGCTGACAACCCCGCGCACGGGTGTTAGCTTTTTCGCATGAAGAGAAAGAACCGCCGGGACCGCCAGAAAGACGTGGGCAAGAGGCGGCGCTCCACGGAAAAACGTCCGGTCGAGAGTCGCGGCGACACGGCCCAGCGGCCCGCCAACCCGCGCCCCGCCGTGAGCCCGCGCTCGGTGAACGTGCAGCCGGTGAACGCGGGCGGCGGCCCCGCGGCGTTTTTGGCGCGCATCGGTACCGGCCGAAAAGAAGCTCCCCGCGAAGACAACCGCCAGCGTGACAAAGAGCGCGGCCAGCCGAAAGACCGAGGTCAGCCGAAAGACCGAGGTCAGCCGAAAGACCGTGGCCAGCAACAAGACCAAGGGCCGAATCCATATCGCGAGCGTGATCGCAATCCCAAGCACCGCCCCGGCGAGCGTTCCGCGCCGGCGGGCCGTCCCAAGCTCGGGGGGCGACGCGGGCGCGGCGGCAAGAACGCTGCCGGCGGGAGCGTCGTTTTCATCGAGGGAGAAGTGCAGAAGAACGCGAAGGGCTTCGCGTTCCTGCTCCACAAGCCCGAGGACATCTTCATCCCGGCCTCTCTTGCCTCGAAGCTATTGACCGGCGACCGCGTGAAGGTCGCCTACAACCCGCGCGCCGAGGAGGTCCAGAGCCTCGAGATCGTCGCCCATTCGATTCGCGCGTTCATCGGCACTTACGAGGCCGGCTTCGACCAGCGCTTCGTCGTGCTCGCCGACCGCACGATGCGCGAGGAGGTGCTGATCCGCGAGGCGCCGAACCTCCCGGGGCTGCGCCACCGCGACAAGGTTCAGGTCGAGATCACGAAATACGAGCCGCGCCTCGAGGGGCGAGTCGTCCGGACGTTCGGCCCGACGCTCGCGCCGAAGTTCGACACGCTCGCCGTCGTCGTGCGTTCGCAGTGGCCGCAGGAGTTCTCGGCCGAGGCCCAGCAGGACGCGACGCTGCTCGCCGACTCCATCCAGCGCGAGGCGCTCGAGAGCGGCTATCGCGGCCGCCGGGATTTTCGTGGCAAGCCGTTCGTGACGATCGACGGTCGTGATTCGCGCGACTTCGACGACGCCGTGCTCGTCGAGAAGACGAGCTCGGGTTACGTGCTCTACGTCGCCATCGCCGACGTCTCGGAGTTCGTGCGGCCGGGCACGAAGCTCGACGACGAGTCGTACGCGCGCGCGACGAGCGTCTACTTCCCGGAGTGGGTCATTCCGATGCTGCCCGAAGCGCTGAGCAACGGCGCCTGCAGCCTGCGCCCCGACGAGGAGAAGCTCACGCTCTGCTGCGAGATGCATTTCGACAAGAGCGGCAAGAAGCGCTCCGAGAAGGTTTACGAGGCCGTGATCAA
>JACQAX010000282.1 GCA_016194795.1 Deltaproteobacteria bacterium
CTTTCTGCGCGAGCTTCTCGACGAGCACGCGGTATTTCGGCAGAAGGCCGGCGTGGTGCAGCCCCACGCCGTGGCGCAGGAATTTGGAGATCTCTTTGCCGTACGGGCTCGTGAACTTCACGCCTTCGAGCTCGAGCGCGATCGTCTTCTTCTCGTCTTTCGTGCAGAAGTCGGTCGACATCAAATCTTGCGCTGCCTCGGCGCACTCGCGTTGGGTGAACTGCACGAGGTAAACGGGCGCTTTTCCGCCGGCAAGCAGGCGCGCGAGCGTCTCGTGCAGCGGCAGCTCGCTGTACTCGAAGTCGAGCGGCACCGGGCGCTCGACCGAGCGCACGACGACGGTGTCGCGCGCGTTGAGGCGGGTGAGCGCGCTCTCGAAGGGCGTGGTGTCGCCGAGCGTGGCCGACATCAAAAGAAAGCGCGACCGTGAAAGGGTGAGCAGCGGGATCTGCCAGGCCACGCCGCGCTCGCGATCGGAGTAGTAATGGAACTCGTCCATGACGATGTCGTCGAAGCCCGCGCCTTCACCGTAGCGAAGCGCGTCGTTGGACAGGATCTCGGCCGTGGCGCACACGATCGGCGCGCTGGGGTTGACCGAGGCGTCGCCCGTGATCATGCCGACCTGCTCGGGCCCGAAGTCGCGGCAGAGCGCCAGGAACTTCTCGTTGACCAGCGCCTTGATCGGGCAGGTGTAGATCGAGCGGCGACCAACGGCGAGCGAATGAAAGTGCAGCGCCGCCGCGACGAGCGACTTGCCCGAGCCGGTCGGCGTGTTGAGGATCACGTTCTTGCCGGCGTAGAGCTCGAGGATGGCTTCTTCCTGGGCCGGGTACAGCTCGAGGCGCTTCTCGGCGACGTAGTCGAGAAAGCGGTCGAGAGTGGCGCCTTCGGCTTGCTCCGGGGCGGGCAGGCGGTGGAAGAGCGGCCACTCCACGCGCTACTCCAGGCCTTTGCTCTTCAGATACTCGTCATAGGTCGAGTCGTACTCGAGGACGCCCGTCGGCGTGAGCTCGACCACGCGGGTGGCGACGGTCTGCACGAACTGGTGGTCATGCGAGGCGAAAAGCACGGTGCCCGGAAAGCGGATGAGAGCGTCGTTGACGGCGGTGATCGACTCGAGATCGAGATGGTTCGTGGGCTCGTCGAGCACGAGCACGTTGGCGCCCGTGAGCATCATGCGCGCAAGCATGCAGCGTACGCGCTCGCCGCCCGAAAGCACGTTAGTCCTTTTCAAGGCTTCGTCGCCCGAGAAGAGCATCCGCCCGAGAAAGCCGCGCAGGAAGTTCTCGGACTTGTCCTCGGAGAACTGCCGGAGCCATTCGACGAGCGTGAGGGTGGTGCCCTCGAAGTACTTGGCGTTCTCGTTCGGCAAAAACGAGCGCGTGGTCGTCACGCCCCACGAGAACGAGCCCGCATCAGGCTTGACGTCCTCGGTGAGGATCTGGAAGAGCGTCGTACGCGCCAGATCGCTTGCGCCGGTGAAGACGACCTTGTCGCCTTTATGGATGTTGAGGCTCACGTTGTTGAGCAGCGTGGTGCCGTCGACGATCTTGGAGAGATTCTTGATCATCAGCAGCTGATCGCCGGCTTCGCGCGCAGGCTTGAAGTTCACGAACGGGTAGCGGCGCGTCGAGGGCGTGATGTCGTCGATGGTGAGCTTCTCGAGCATCTTCTTGCGCGACGTCGCCTGGCGCGACTTGGACGCGTTGGCGCTGAAGCGCGCGATGAAGGCCTTGAGGTCTTCGGCCTTGTCCTTGGTCTTCTTCTGCTGGTCTTGCTGGAGCTTGAGCGCCAGCTGGCTCGACTCGTACCAGAAGTCGTAGTTGCCGGTGTGCACCTTGATCTTGCCGAAGTCGATGTCGGCCATGTGGGTGCAGACCTGGTTCAGAAAATGGCGGTCGTGGGACACAACGATGACGGTCTTCTCGTAGCCGGCCAGGAACTCCTCGAGCCAGTGGATCGCCTTGATGTCGAGATGGTTGGTCGGTTCGTCCAACAATAGATTATCGGGCGTGCCGAAAAGAGCCTGCGCGAGCAGCACCTTCACCTTTTCGGAGCCGGTGAGCTCGCGCATTTTTTTGGCGTGGGCGCTGGTTTCGATGCCGAGGCCTGCGAGAAGCACTGCGGCGTCGCTGTCGGCCGTCCAGCCGCCGAGCTCCGAGAAGAGCGCTTCGAGCTCGCCGGCCTTCATGCCGTCTTCCTCGGTCATGGCCTCGCCCTTGGCGTAGATCGCTTCCTTTTCCTCGATCAGACTCGCCAAGCGCGGCTGGCCGAGAATGACGGTCTTGAGCACCTCGACGTCGTCGTACTGGAAGTGGTCTTGCTTGAGGACGGCCAGTCGCTCGCCCGGCGCCGTTGACACCGAGCCGGTGTTGGGCGAGACCTCGCCTGAGATGATCTTCAGAAACGTGGATTTGCCGGCGCCGTTGGCTCCGATCAATCCGTAGCAGTTGCCGGGAACGAACTTGATGTTGACGCCTTCGAAGAGCTTTTTGCTCCCGTAGCTCAGGCTGATGTTGGACGTGACAATCATGGATTAGTCTTTTAGCACTGTTGCATGACTAATGCTGAAATTCTGAAGGGGTTCTACGAACGTTTCGCGAAGGGCGACGTCCAGGGCATGCTCGAATTCTGCTCGGATGACGTGACCTTCCAGATCGCCGGCAAGAGCCGGCTAGCCGGTAAGTACACGCGGGCAACGCTCGCCGGCGACCTGCTCGAGAAGATCTCGAGCCTTTCGGGCGGCACGCACGGCATGGAGCTCCACGACGTGATGGCGAGCGACGTGCACGGTCTCGTGCTCACGACCAACACGCTCACGCGTGACGGCAAGAAGCACGAGTACCGCGCCGTGCACGTCTGGCGCATCCAGCAGGGCAAGCTCGTCGCCTGGTACCTGTACCCGCGCGACCTCTACGCCTTCGACGCCATCTGGGCGTGAGCGATCGCCGGCCGGACGAGCTTCAGCGCTCCTGACGCACCCGCGCGTCATTGGCCTGTTTGAGCCGGCGCGCGAGCGTCTCCAGCAGCTTCTGCGACCAGCCGGGGCGGCGGTAGAGTACCTTGGTCAGCGTGCCGAGCGGGATCTCGACGAGCTCGCAGTCTTCGAGCGCCTCGACGCTCGCCGTGCGCGGCTCGCCGTTGACGAAGGCCATCTCGCCCACGAACTCGCCCACGGCGATCGAGCCGAGCACGACCTTGTCGCCGTCGGGCAGCCTCTTGAACGCGCTCAGCTGCCCGCGCTTCACGATGTAGACGCAGTCGGCTTTGGCGCCCTCTTCGAGCAGCAGCTGTCCTTTGGCGACGAACCGCACGTAGAACTCGGCGGGCTTGGCGTGGCCCGAGAAGTTGAGCGCGTTGAAGAGGCAGCGCACGGCCTCTTCCTCCTCGCCGGGCTCGCAGAACTGGATGCGCCCGGTGACGAGCTCGTCGTGGTACTTCTCGCGCTGGGGCAGGGGGCCGGAGACGACGATGGGCACGGCGGCGCCTTTTTTCTCGCCGAGCACGTCCTCGATCAGCTTCGGGCCCTTCGTCGGCGGGAGCTCGTAGTCGGTGACGACGACGTGGGGAGGGACGTTGCGGAACTTCAGCGCTCCGTTCGCATAGTCGCTGGCCTTGAAGATCTTCGCGTCGGGCAGGTGCTTGCCCAGGATCTTGTCGAAGAAGTCGAGCTTCGAGGGATCGGCGCAAACAACGAGGAAGACGGGGCGTTCGGCGGCAGGGGCGGTAGGGGGCATTTCCAAAATTCTACCGTCAAGGCATCTCCGAGACAACTAGACGAACGGTCGAGCCGCGTCCCTGCTCGAAGTTGATCTGCGCGAAGCCGTTCTTGGGCGTCGTCGTCACTTTCGCCTGGGTGACCATCGCCCAGAATCCTATGACCAGATTGACCACCGTTACGACCGACATCAGGCTTCCTGCCACTTGTCCCCAGCTCATCTTACCCTCCCTGGCCTCTGCTAGTGCAGGGGTTATGCCAGCGGTTTAGCCTGGCGGCCCCTTCGGGAGGTGCGGGAAAGGACGGCATTTCGGCTCCGGAGACGGAGTTCGGGACAGAATGAAACCGGTGCGGCGCAGGCGAATCCAGCCGGCGTGCCGCCACCGTATGGTATTATTTTGCCCATCACCCCAGGAGGCCCGACCCCATGACGAAGCTTTGCGAAAGGTTCCAGCCCAGCCCCACCACCCGCTGCGCATCCCTCGGCTTGCTAGCCCTTCGCCTCGTCGCCGGCGTGGCGTTCGTGCACCATGGCTGGGGCAAGATCCAGGACCCGTTCCACTGGATGGGGCCTGACGCCGCGATCCCCGGATTCTTCCAGGCGCTTGCGGCCGTTTCGGAGTTCGGCGGCGGACTGGCTTGGGTTGTCGGCCTGCTCGTCCCGCTCGCTTCCTTCGGCGTGGCCTGCACGATGGGCGTGGCGGTCTGGACGCACCTCATCGTGCGCGGCGACCCGTTCGTGGGCAAGGGTGCGTCGTACGAGCTGGCCCTGCTCTATTTTTGCGTGGCGTTGCTCCTCCTCCTGGGGGGCCCCGGAAAGCTCAGCGTCGACCGCCTTGTTTTTGGCGAAAGAAAGTAAGCGCGGGCGGTCTCGACCGGCAGTAGTGGTCTTCTTCTTGCTTTCTTGCTGATGACGAACGGGGGCAGCGAGAGGCCATGGCATGCAAAAAAATTCTGGTCGTCGAGGACGATCCCGACATCCGCAGCATGATCTCGCTCGCGCTCGAGATTGAAGGCTACGACGTGGTGGGCGCGGCGAACGGCAAGGAGGGGCTCGAGCGCCTGAGCGGCCTTTCGGGGCCTTGCCTCATCCTGCTCGATCTCATGATGCCGGTCATGAATGGTTGGGAGTTCTTGAAGGCCAAGCGCGAAAGCGACGCGTTGGCCGTCATTCCGGTCCTCGTCGTATCGGCTTTCGGCGACCGGGCGCAAAGCACGGACATCCAAGGCGTCATGAAGAAGCCGATCGACCTCGAATCGCTGCTCGGGTTCGTGAAACGCTACTGCGGGTGACTCGTGACAACCGAGCCAACCAATATCCTGATCGTCGACGATCGTGAGGAGAACCTCGTGGCCATCGAGGCCGCGCTCGCCGATCCGGCCTATCGGATCGTCACGGCCAGGTCGGGACCCGAGGCGCTGAGCTGCCTGCTTCGCAACGACTTCGCGGTGGTCGTGCTCGACGTGATGATGCCGGGCATGGACGGCTACGAGGTCGCGACGCTCATGAAGGAGCGCGAGCGGACACGCCACGTGCCGATCCTGTTTCTCACCGCGCTCGCGACCGACATCTCTCACATCTTCAAGGGCTATTCGGCGGGAGCCGTCGACTACCTCACCAAGCCGATCGAGCCCGAGATCATCCGTGCGAAGGTGGCCGTCTTCGCCGACCTCTACCGCGCGGAGCGCCGGCTCGTGAGCCAGGGAGAGCGGCTCCGCGAAGTCGAGCGGCGCGAAAGCGAGGCCTGGTTCTCGACGACGCTGCGTTCGATCGCCGACGCCGTGATCGCAACCGACGTCCGGGGGCGCGTCCGTTTCCTGAACCCGCTCGCCGAGCAGCTCACCGGCTGGAGCCAGGCC
>JACQAX010000283.1 GCA_016194795.1 Deltaproteobacteria bacterium
CGACCCGACCAAGATGTCCCCGCGCGAGCTGCAGTCGCTCACCCGCGGCTTCATCTCGAAGATCGACCTCATCATCGGCCCGCATCGCGACATTCCCGCGCCCGACGTGAACACCGACGCGAAGGTAATGGCGTGGATGATGGATGAGTACGGCAAGAAGCACGGTTATACGCCGGCGATCGTCACCGGGAAACCGATCGCGCTCGGTGGCTCGCTCGGGCGCAACGAGGCCACGGGCCGCGGCGTCGTCTGCACGATCGTCGAGGCCTGCAAGAAGTACGGCATCGACATCGCCAAGTCGACGGCGGTCGTCCAGGGTTTCGGCAACGTGGGGAGCTTCGCGGCCAAATACCTGCATGAGCTCGGCTGCAAGGTCATCGCGGTGACCGACGTCAACGGCGGCTACTTCGACAAGAAGGGCCTCAACATCGAGGACCTGCTCGCATACGCGGCCAAGAACCGCACGATCGCCGGCTGGGGCCGCGGCGAGGAGATCACCAACGACCAGGTCTTCCGCACGAAGTGCGACATCCTGGTGCCGGCCGCGCTCGGCGGCGTGTTCACCGCCGAGGTCGCCCGCCACGTCGACTGCCGGCTCATCGCGGAAGGGGCCAACAACCCCACCACGAAAGATGCCGACGTGATCTTCGCCGACAACAAGATCCCCGTCATTCCCGACATCCTGTGCAACGCCGGCGGCGTGACCGTGAGCTACTTCGAGTGGGCCCAGAACCTCCAGCAGTACCGCTGGGACGTCGAGCAGGTGAACCGCGAGCTCATCAAGATCATGAGCCGCGCGTTCACCGAGGTCTACGAGCTCAGCAAGACCCACGGCGTGACGCTGCGTACGGCGGCGTTCATGCTGGCGATCGATCGCGTGGCGCAGGCGACGAGGCTCCGCGTCCTGTGAGATGAGCCCGGTTCACGGCAAGCCTGGCGTCAGCGCCCCGCGGGCTCCGCGAGGTGAGGCCAGCGGCACTCGCACGTCTCGAGCAAGGCCTTGAGCTTCTCGCCCGTTTTCTCGCGCACGATCGGGCCGTGGCCCGAGCAGAGCGTATCGACGCGCGGCAGGTCGCGCAGGAAGCGCAGCACGTGGCCGTTGCACAGGTCGGTGTCCTGCGAGAAGCCGGGCGCGGCCAGGCTCAGGTGCTCGATGAACCGCAGCGGCGGCACGCCGGCCAGGATGTTGTCGCCCGAGAAGAGCGTCCTCGTCGGCTCGTGGACGAGCATCACGCTGCCTTCGGTGTGGCCCGGCGCGGGCACGACGCGAAAGCCCCATTTCCATCTCCCGTCCTCGTAAGTCTCGTCGACCTGGGTGCGCGCGGGGTACGCGTCCTCGAACAGGTTGAGCCAGTCCTGGTAGAGCGGCGCTTTGCCGACGGCCATCTTCTTCGGGCGGCGTTCGAGGCGCAGGAAGGGGGCGTCTTCAGCATGGCACGCCACCGGGCAGTCGAACTTCTCGCGCAGCCAGGCGGCGTTCGCGGCATGGTCGCTGTGGCGGTGGGTGAGGAGCACGGCCGTGAGGTCGCCCTTGCCGCGCACGCCGGCCAGCCAGAGGTGGGCGCGCAGCGCGGGGCGGTCGGTGAAGTAGCCCGTGTCGACGAGAAAGCGGCGGCCCTGCTTGTCGGTGAGCAACCACGAATTTGCGATCTTCACGCCGGTCGCGAGACCGACGTGTTGCGTGAGGCGTCTCATTCTTTCGTCAGCTCCTTTGCGTAAGTCCGCTGGTGCCTGCGCCCCATTTTCTTCAATAGGGGCGTGAGCATCGCCGCGAAGTCGGGAAACACGTCGCCGACCCGCGCGGCCCAGCCGCGCCAGGCCGGGATGAAAACCTCGGTGGGCTGCGTCTGGAGCACTCGCTCGAGAATCACGCGCGTGACGTCGTCGACGGTCAGCACGCGGGGTCCCGAGAACGTCATCTCAGCCTGCGGATAATCCTTCTGCAAGTCAAGCATCGGCGTGCGCACGGCGTCGGGGCAGACGACGCTCACCGCCACGCCCTTCGGCCGCAGCTCGCGGTCGCTCGCGATCGAGAACGCGCGCACGGCGTACTTCGAGGCGCTATAGAGCGCCAGCCCGGGCACCGGCATCAGCGCCGCGAGCGAAGCGATGTTGACGACGTGCCCCGATCCCCGCGCGACCATCCTGAGGGCGGCAGCCTGCGTGCCGAAGACCACGCCTTTCACGTTCACGTCGAAGTGACGGTCGACCTCCACGGCGGGCATCTCGTGCGCCCAGCCGGGCTTGAGATAGCCGGCGACATTCAGCAGGACGTCGATGCGCCCGTGCAACCGCACGACGTCGTCGAGGAGCCGCGCCCATTCGTCCGGCTTCGTCACGTCGAGCTGGCGGATCCCGTCGCTTGCCTGGAGGTCAGTGGCGACGACGGTGGCGCCACGGGCGCGAAGCGTCGCGGCGAGATGCTTCCCGATGCCACCGGCCGCGCCGGTGATCACGAAGATCGATGGCTTCATCCCCCGTTGATACGACGGGTGGAGGCGTTTTAGCCAGCTTTCTTGAACTCTTCGCCTTCGCCGTCACCGGCGGCCGCGACGGACTCGCCCTCGGCTTTCGGCTCGGCGACGGCTTCGGTCGCGGTGGAGACGTTGACCGGATCCTGGTACTTCATCTCGGCCGGGTTTTCTCCGGGAACTTTATCACGCATCGCCATCGGACCCGTGTCGGCCGTGGCGACGTCGATGCCGAGCTTCTGGCGCACCTGGTGCATCTGCGCGTTGTAGGCGTCGGCGACGTCG
>JACQAX010000284.1 GCA_016194795.1 Deltaproteobacteria bacterium
ACCTGCGAACCACCCCCGCGCAGGCGCGCGCGTATTACGAGGCGGCGATTCTCGCGAGCTTCAACCCCGCCGAGCTCGAAAAGCAGGCCGTGTACTCCGACCTCGGCTTTCTGCTGCTCGGCTGGATCCTCGAGAAAATCAGCGCCCAGCCGCTCGAGCGGCTTTTCGAGGCGCGCGTGGCCGCAGGCCTCGGGCTCCAGAGCCTGCGCTACCTGCCGCTCGGGCGCGCCCCGATCCCGCTCGACACGATCCCCACGGAGGATTGCCCTTGGCGCAAGCACGTGCTGCGCGGCGAGGTGCACGACGACAACTGCTACGTCCTCGGAGGCGTGGCGGGGCATGCCGGTATTTTCGGAACCGTCGCCGACACCCACGCCCTGGGACGCAGATGGCTTGGGGCTTTGAACGGCACCGACTCCTGGCTCGGCCAGGCGACCGCCGCGCGATTCTGGGAGCGGTCGAAGGTGGCCGGCTCCACGCGCGCCCTCGGCTGGGACGGCGTGAGCCCCTCGGGCTCGTCGTCGGGGAAGTACTTCGGCCCGTCCTCGCGCGGGCACCTCGGCTTTACCGGCACCAGCATCTGGATCGACCCCGAGAAAGACCTGGTCGTGACGCTCTTGACCAACCGCGTTCACCCCACCCGTTCCAACGAAAAAATCAAGGGCTTCCGTCCCCTGTTTCACGACACCCTTTTAACCGAGCTGGGGCTGGGTTAGACTTCCGTATAGATGGCGTCCGAGTCGCTCAAAGATTTTTCCGGAAAACGCGTCCACATCCTCGGCGTCGCTGGCACGCTGATGGGCGCGTTCGCGTCGTTCCTCAAAGCGCACGGCGTCGAGGTGACCGGCAGCGACCAGAACATCTATCCTCCGATGAGCGACGTGCTGAAAAAAGCCGGCGTCGAGGTGTTCGCGCCGTTCAGCCCCGATAATCTCGCCAAGGCCCGGCCCGATCTCGTCATCGTCGGCAACGTGATCCGGAAAGTGAACGTCGAGATGGAGGCCGTCACCCAGGCCGGCATCCCCTATCTTTCGCTGCCCAGCGCGCTCGAGACGATGATCCTGCCGCGCA
This sequence comes from Deltaproteobacteria bacterium, assembly GCA_016194795.1. Lineage (GTDB taxonomy): Bacteria > Bdellovibrionota > UBA1018 > UBA1018 > UBA923 > JACQAX01. The sequence goes on from JACQAX010000284.1 coordinate 1,072, forward strand.
AGCATCCGATCGTCGTCGCCGGCACGCACGGCAAGACGACCACGTCGAGCATGATGAGCTGGATCCTCGAGGAGCTCGGCGAGAAGCCGTCGTTCTTCATCGGCGGCGTCACGCGCAACTTCCCCGAGAGCTTTCGCGTCACCGACTCGAAGTACATGGTGCTCGAGGGCGACGAGTACGACACGGCCTTCTTCGATAAAGTTCCGAAGTTCGTCCACTACCGCCCGACCGACGTGATCCTCACCTCCGTCGAGTACGACCATGCCGACATCTACCCCGACATCAACGCGGTGATCGCGGCCTTCGAGCGTCTGGCCGACCTCGTGTCGCCGAACGGCTATTTCGTCGCGTGCGCCGAGTACGAGGTGCCGCTCCGCATTGCCCACCGCTCGCGCGCGTCGGTGCTCACCTACGGGCTCGGCATGGGTGTCGACAGCCGGGCGTCCAACATCGACCTCTCGCCCGCGGGCGCGACCTTCCGCTGGTCGATCGATAAAAACGAATACAAGGTCAAGCTCAACGCCACCGGCCGCCACAACGTGCTCAACGCGCTCGCCTGCCTCACGCTCGTCCACGCGCGCGGCCTGGACGTCGAACGCGCGATCGCCGCGCTCGCCACCTTCGAAGGCGTCAAGCGTCGTCAGGAAATCTATGGCCAGAAGGGCGGCATCACCCTCATCGACGATTTCGCCCACCACCCCACCGCCGTTCGCGAGACCATTTCGGCGATTCGCTCGAAGTACCCCAACTCGCGCATCATCGCCTGCTTCGAGCCCCGCAGCGCCACCTCTCGACGCAAGGTCTTCCAGCAGGCTTATGCCGAGAGCTTCGACCTGGCCGACGTCGTCTTCGTCACCAAGCCCTATGAGCCGCCCGCCGCCAACCCGACCCACGCGCCGGGAGCGCCCGCCGCGCCGGCGGTCTTTTCGACCGACGAGCTCCTGGCCGACCTCACGACGCGCGGCAAGCGCGCGCGCGTGCTCGCCACTGATGACGGCGGCGTGAAAGCCCTCGCGCGAGACCTCAAGTCGGGCGACATCGTCCTCGTGATGAGCAACGGGAGCTTCGACGGCCTTCTCCCCCGCCTGCTCCAGCAGCTGCCGGGATAGGGCGGTGGCCAACGTGAGCGGGCACGAGCACGATCGACGTCTCACCGCGCTGTTCTGGGAGCTCAACCACGTCCACTTCGGGGGCATCCTCACCCCGATCGACCTGCGCTTCTCAGGCCGCCTCAAGACGACCGGTGGACAGTACTTCCGCAGTCGTGCGGCCCGTGCTCGGGCCCGAGGTTCGACTCGAATTTTCGGCTGATGCTCGTCACGCATGGACCTTTGCGCGCCTCTCCGCTACCATAAATGCATGCGTTGCCCCGAGTGTCACTCGTACATCCCTGAAGGGCTTTCCGATCCGGCGCAATGCCCGCAGTGCGGGCGGACCGCGAGCGCTCCGGTTCCGCCGGCGCGCGCGGAGGCGCGTGGCGCGCCCGAAGCTCCCGACTCCCCGGCCGGCCCGCCGCCCCTGCCGGGCGCGACGCCACCGTCCAGCTCGGCATCCGGAACCGACGAGCTTTTTTCGGCCGAGCCCACGCCCGAGCCCGCGTCACCCGGCCCCTCGCCCAACCCACGCTCCCGGCTTGGTCTTCAGACCCCCGCCGCCACGCCGGCCACCGAGAGCTCGGGAGCTTTCGCTCCCTATTTCTCGATCAAGCTCCGGCTCGCGTATTCGCCCGCCGCCGCCGGCACCGAGCTTCGCAACCCCACGGAGGGCAGCGTCTCCTTCGGCCCGGACGGCTTCAGCATCGTCTTCGACGACGGCTTGCACTGGGAAAAGCTCCTGTACCGCGACGTCAAGTCCGTGCGCGCGCACGACGACTCGGTCGTCGTCACCCACGGGACGACCGAAAGCCGTCTCACGATCTACCACGACTGGCTGCCGACCTGGCTTGCCGGCCCACGTCGCGCGCGCGCGGCGGTTTTCGTCGAGCTGCTCTCGCGAGTGAAGAACGGGCTCACCCCGTACGAGGTCTCCCTCTTCCGGCGCAGGCTCCAGTGACGTCGCGCCGCCGGTTCACGCTCTTCCTCATCTATCTCAGGCAAACCAGCGCCGCGCTCCTCATCTACCAACCCGTGTTCATCCCGTTCCTGCTCGGCCGCGGCATGAACATGATCGACGTCGCGCTCCTGCAAACCGTCTACAACCTCGGCGTGCTCGCCTTCGACATCCCCACGGGCTATGCCGCCGACCGTTTCGGCCGCAAGTGGGCGCTCGCCGGCACGAACCTCGCGCTCGCCATCGGCACCGCGTTCCTGGCCTTCGGCCACTCGCTCGGCATGTTCATCGTCGCCGAGCTTTTCTACTCGGTGGCCATCGCCTTCGACTCGGGCACGCACAGCGCTTACCTTTTCGAATGGCTGCGCAGGCAGAAGCTCGAGAGCGAGTATTACCGTTTCGACGCCCGCGGCACGTTCATCTTCCTCTCGGCCTCGACCGTGGGCACCTTCGTCGCGGGCTACTTCGCCGAGCGCAACCTCATGATACCCGTGGCCGCCACCATCGGCCTCACGTTCATCGGGTTTCCCGCGGCGTGCCTGCTGCCCGACGACGGCAGCGCCGAGGACTCGACCGACGCGCGGCCGAACGCCGCGGCCGGCAAGCGTCGCCGCCACGTCTCCCCCGGCGACATCGCGCGCCTGGCGCGCCACGTGCTCGTCACGCCCCACGTCCGCTGGGCCGCCGGCGTCACTGTGCTCTGGTTCTGGGCCCGGCAGTACATCAACTTCATCATCAGCCAGCCCTACTTCCACTCGATCAACCTGCATTTTCGCGACTACGGGATGCTTTACTCCGTGCTGACCCTGACGAGCGGGCTCATCGCGTTCTTCTCGCGCCGTTTCGTCCAGACCACCGACCTGCGCAAGCTCACCGCCGCCGGGCTGCTGCTCATTCCGACGTGCTTCGCGATCATGGGGCTCTCGCACACGAAGGCGGGCCTCGCCGGCTTCTTCCTCTTCGCCGTCCCGTACGGCCTCTGCGCGGCCGTGACGAACACGCTGCTCAACCGCGCCTACACCGAGCACGACTCGCGCGCGACGTTCCTCTCGGTCGTGGACACGGCCGTGCGGCTCGTCGCGAGCATGCTCGCGCTCGTGCTGGGCTGGGTGCTCGCGCGCCACGGCGCTTCGGCGGCCCTGCTCTGCGCGACGGCGGTGGCCGGCGCGATCGTCGTCGCGCTCCTGCCGGGCCTGCGCCGCTACACGCTCCAGGAGCCCTAACCGAGGAACCGGTCGAGCAGCCCGCGCGGGTTGTGCCGCGAGCCGATCGCCGAGGCGAAGAAATAAACGCCCACGACCTTGCGGTTGAGAAAGATGAAATCGCGCGGCGGCGGCCGAAGCTTGAAGGCGAAGATGAACTTCGGGATCTGCTTGCGCACCCGCTCGGCCAGGTCGCTTGCCCCCCAGTCGTAGGGCTTGTTCGGCATGAACGGCTCCATGAACATGCGCGCCAGCTCGTAGTGCATGTCGACGAGCTCTTTGGAGTCGTCCTCGCGCAGGATCTCCATGTCGATGGCGACGCGGCGAACGGCGTCGTAGTCCTCGACGAGGCACGCGCGCACGAGGCTCTTGTAGCTCTCGCGAAACTCCTTGGAGAAAACCTTCGTCGCCCCGAAGTCGAGCAGCACGAGCTTGGGCTCGGCCACGCCGAAGCTCCACTGGATCTTGTAGTTGGCGAAGTTGGGATCGGTCTGCACGCGGCCCAGATTCATGAGCTCCTCGTAAAAGACCTCGAGGTACTTCGCTCCGAGATGGTCGCGCGCGGCCTGGCTCGCCGTGCTCGCGGCGAACTCCTGCACCGTGATGCCGGTGACGAGCTCGCTCGTCAGCACGTGCCGCGTGCTGACCTCGGCGACGTAGCGCGGGACGACGAGGCTTTCGTCGCGCTTGAAATACTCCCGAAAGAACTCGAGGTTCTTGCCCTCCTCGAGGTAATCGGTCTCGTGGCGGAGCACGCTCTTGATCTCGTCGGTCACCGTGTTGAAGCTCTCGGCGCTCGGAAAGCGCGTGAGCACGCTGAAGAGCGACGCCAGCGCGTCGACGTCCGAGTCGATGCTCTTGTCGACGCCGGGATACTGCACCTTCACCGCGACGTCGTGCTTCTTTCCGCCGACGACGGCCCGCGCCCGGTGCACCTGCCCGATCGAGGCGCTCGCGATCGGCCGCTCCGAGATCTCGTCTAGCCTCGGGTCGGCGGCCCCGTCGAGCTTTCCGCCAAGCTCGCGGGTGAGCACCTTGCGGATCTCGGAGAAGTCCATCTCGTCGGACTGGCTCTGAAGCCGCGACAACACCTCGACGACCTCCTTCGGAAAAAGATGCTCGCCGTGCAGCGAGAGGATCTGCCCCAGCTTCATCGCCGCGCCCTTCATCTGCGAGAGGGTGTCGGCGATCTTCTGGGCCTGGCGAACCTGGCCCATGAGCGTCTTGAGCTCCTTCTCGGCGGCGTTCGAGAACATCGTGGCGACCTTGCCGCCCAGGGCGCTCGCGCCGACCGAAGCGGTGAGCCGGGCGACGCGCAGGCCGCGCGAGAAGCGGCTCGTCGGGATCGAGCGCAACGTGCGGCGCTTCTTGCTGTCGGGCGTGCTGTCGTCGTCGCTCATCGTTGCTCACTACTATAGCAAAAGAAAACCGGGGATGGGACCCATTTCCCATCCCCGGCCACTTACGGAACTCACTTAAAGGAGGATAATCAACACGTACCCACTACTGTTCGGACCGGAAACTCGTTTACTTGGCCGCCGCGACCGCGTAGCGGTTCACCTCGACGTGGAGCGGGGCCTCTTCGACGCCGTAGATCGAGCTTCCCAACCGTACGGTCGTCTCAAACTTGTTCTTTTTCTCGCCGCGCGCCCACGAGATGTGGAGCGGCATGCGCATCGTGCGAATCGTCGTGCCTTCGCAGTCGAGCTCCATGAGCGCGGGCTTCAGGTCTTTCTTGAAGCGCTCGAAGCGCGTGACCCGGCACTGGGCTTCACAGCCGTTTTTCGACGAGCGCGCGATGACGCCGAGCACGTCGAGATTCTGGTCGCCGGCGGCCTGCTCGCGCGGCTTGCCGATCCAGAGCTGCATGCCTTCGGCCGAGCCGGGCATGACGAACGAGCCGGCAAGGTAAAGGCTCGAGAGACGGTCTTCGCACTTCATGCCGGTGACGCCTTTCAGCGAGCCGGTGTCGAGCGAAGGGCGGGCGATCGCGGCCGACGCG
>JACQAX010000280.1 GCA_016194795.1 Deltaproteobacteria bacterium
CCACGCCGCGCGGAGTCTGGAACCAGGTGGGCACGTTGCCCAGAAAGCCGACGACGCGGTCTCCGTCTTTCAAAAACCAGCCGCGCTCGACGTCGCCGCCGAAAGCCGGGTTGTCGTCCCACCACAATCCGAAACGCTTGAGCCAGACGTCGGCTGCGCGCTTCTCGCCGGGGTACGCCGCGAGATACGCGGCCACTCGCGCGTAATCGGCCGGCTCGACGGCCGCGACGACCGCCCTGGGTACGGTGGCCTGGGTCACGACTCCACCAGCTCGACGAGCCCCACGGCCGTGTTCCAGAAGAACGCGACGCGCTTGCCGCCGAAGGCGACGGCCGGCACCGGGCCCAGCACCTTCTTCATCCGCTTCTTCTTCATCTCGCCGACGGCGGCGTCGAAGTCGCGCGCCGTATAAGCCGTGTGGTAAGCCCCCGCCGTGATGCGCCCGATCCAGTCGCGCGCCGGGCTCTCGTCGCCGAGGGGGCGAATCAGCTCGATGAGCGGCGAACCCGCCTTCTCCACGAAGATGATCGTGAGCTTCTGAACGTCGTCGGCGTACGTCGGGCCCGGGGCGTAGCCCAGCCCGCGGTAAAACTCGACGGCGGCGTCGAGCTCGTCGGTGATGACGCCGACGTGATGGAAAACGAGCGTGTCAGCCACCGGTCTTCGCCGTCCTCTTGGCGATGACGTCGGCCATCTCGCCCACGTTCTTGCAGTCCTCGAGGTCCTCGAGGTCGAGCTCGATGGCGAATGCCTTCTCGAGCGCGATGACGAGCGCCACTTGCTTGAGCGAATCCCACCCCTCGACGTGGTCGGAGGTGAGCTCGGCGGCGACCTGCACCTTTTTCGTGAACACCCGGTCGAATACCGCCTGCATTTTCGTCAACGCTTCTGTTCGATCCATACTCTCGTCTTCACCCTCTTGTGAGCGGCCGTTTCCCGCTCGAAAACCGATTCTTCCGCCGTCGACGAGACGGCCTTGAAGCCCAGGCGCTCGTACACGTCCCGGACCATCCCGTTCTTGCTCGTCGCGCGGTAACGACCCACGACCTTCTCGCAGCCGCGCGCGTGGGCGCGCGAGAAAACCTCGTTCATCGTCTCTTCCTCGACCTGGCGGTTGAGCACGCGGCAGCTCATGAGCCAGGTGTCGATCTCCATCGCCTTGCCACGCACCTCGGCCACGAGCACCGCGATGAGGCCGTAGTCGCCGAACTTGTCGGCCAGCCGGATCGTGAAGCACTCGTGGTTGCGCGAGCGCGCGAGCTCCTCGACCTCGCCCTCGGTGCGGCGCCTCGTCGTCAGATTGAACTGGTTGCTCTTGTTGATGAGCTGCGCGATGCGCGGGACGTCGACGTCCCGGAAGGGCGCGATCGTGGCCTGCATCTCGAGCGACGCCAGAAACGCGTCCATGTCGGTGACCGACTCCTGCAGGGTTTTGCGCTGGGCCTCGGCCCGGTACTGCTCGGTGCGACCCGTGTCCTCGGCGGTGATGCTCACCGGCTCGAAGAGGCGGCAATCTTGAAGAAGCGCCAGGTAGTCGGCCGGCTTCGGCCCCATCAAGATGGTCGTCACCTCCGGCGTGAACTGGCGGACGATGTCGATCTCGGCGGGGTTGTCGTCGATGAAGACGAAGCTGTCGAGGCCGAGCGCAAGCTCGGTGGCGAGCTCTTTGAGGTTGTCGCTCTTGGGGCGCCAGTTGGCCTTGAAGGCGGCGAAGTGCCGGGGCTTCAAAACCATCTCGGGGTGCTTCTCGAAGGGCTCGATGGCTTTTTCGTGGTCGTTCTTGCTCACCACCGCCAGCAGCACGCCGCGCTCGTAAAGCGAGAGAATGTATTTCTGGAGCTCTTTGTACGCCTGCCCTCGGGCCGACGTGTCGCCAAGCTCGATGCCGTCGAGCCCGTCGTCGCCGATCACCCCGCCCCAGAGCGTGTTGTCGAGATCGCAGACGAGCACCTTCTTCGGGCTTTTCCGAAGCGAGCCGATCACGTGGGCCGCCTCGCGCGCCAGCTCGAGCTGGTACTCGGGCGAACCCGGCTGCTTCGACTGCAGCCAGCCGCGCTGGTCTTCGGATGAGAGGTTCCCGCGCCGCGCGGCCGTGAACTCGGCGTCGCAGACGTGGACGAAAGCCGGGGCTCGCAGGCCCAGCCCGGTGTTCACCGCGCGCCGAAAGCTCCAGTCGTTGCCCAGCGAGCGCGCGCGATAGGGCCCGAGCTCGAAGCGTCCCGAGAGACGGAAGTTCGCGACGACGAGCTCGGCCTTCGTCCGCTCGTGGGCGGTCGCGCAGAGCGCGAGCAGGCCACGCACGGTCTCGTCGACCGCCGCCTGCTGCGCCTCGCGCGCGTCGAGCAGGCTTCCGGTGTAGCGGCAGCGGCGATCCGACGGCAGCACGAAGATGATGTCGGGCTTGAAGGCGTAGAGCAGGCTCACCGGGTTGAGGATCTCGCTCTCGTAGTTGTCGTAGTCGCCGACGAAGAGCTCGGCCTGAAAGCCTTCGACGCTCAGAAGATGCTCGAGCGCCTCGTGGAACGGAAAAAGCGTGTAGCCCCCCACGACGGCCAGGCGCAGCGGGTTCGGTTTCGCGACCTCGGGAGCCAAGCCGCTTTCGGCGGCCTTTTTGCGCAGGTTCGAGAGAAAGAGCAGCTCCTCGAGCGTCGCGGCGGCGCGCGTGCGGGCGCGAAGCTGGGCCCACAGCTCCGGCTTGCGGGCGGCGGCCAGGGACTCCAACGCGGCGTCGTCGAGGGGTTTGAGCCGGGGCGGTATCATTATTACAAAACAATTATCGCATGCGGTCCCACCACTCGCTACCGCCCGAAGGGACTAGGCAAGACTCGCCCAGCACCGTCTTCCGCGGCTCGCCCGAAGCATTTTTACAACTGCTGAATTTCGCGCACGCCCTGTTTTCCCATTCGGCCCGGCGGTCTGCACCTGCTCGTTTTCTCGCGCTGCGAGCCACCCGGCCTGGTGAGAAAATTAAACTATCGAAGGTGGGACGTATGCGGAAAAGGGAACCAAGAGAATGGTCGACTACTGAACGACTGCGCGCGTGCCTGAGCGTGCCTGACAACGGGGTGCGCATTCGCCGCCGCGTTCATGTTCTCTTCGACAAGCGTGTCAGCGGCGACGCCCCCGCCAGAGCCGATCAGCGCCACGGTAAGCTTCGTCAACGTTGGCGGCACCTATACGGCCGTCGGCGCCGACGCGCTTTTGGCTTATGGGATGAGCATCGACATCAACCAAACTCAAGTCGCCTCGCCAAACGACAACGTCATCCTCTTTTTTGTCATCAACATCGACCGTTCAAAGGCCGACATGCGCGCCGTGACCGTGACGTTTACGTCCGTGCCGAATCCGCTTTGCGGGGCGGGCTGCCGGCCTGATCCCGTCAACAGGCAGTTTCTTAGAGTAAGCTCAAGCACGGGCACTCCCGGCGACCCAAGCTTTGTCGAGACGGTAATCGGACTCAATGGCGCCCCGCTCACCTGGACGGCAGCCGCCGGCCAAACCGCGCAAGCCATTCAAGCCTCCATGACGAGCCCGGCGGGGCAAGGCTCGACTTTCGAGAACGCCGCGACGGTGACCGTCACCTTCATCCCGCTCTCCCAGGACTCGCTTGATCTGGCCGTCGGCACGCCCGCCATAGTCGCAGACGACGGGAGCGCTCTCCCCAGCCCGCAAGGCTTACCGCTGGTTACGCCAGGCGAGCATGCCCTCTTAAACCTTCCGGTCTCGGCCCAAGGCTTCAATGCCGCGCGCGATGGCCAGAAGTCGGCAACCTTTCTCGTCACCGACGAGAGCGGAACGACCGTCGGTACCTATGGCCCGCTGACCCTCAGTGAGATACACTTTTTAGGAACTTCAGGCATCCCGATCCCGATCGGGATCGCCATACCGATCATCGAAAGCGCGGGAGTGCATACGATTACAGCAAAGCTTATCCCTGAGCCGAGCATCCAAGAGATCGACTCCGGGCATGATTTGAACAACTCGGCTTCGGTGCGGGTTCAGGTTGCTAACCCGTACAAGCTAGGACTTGTTGTTAATGGAGTGCCGGTGGCCGACTCGGGCGGAACCCTCACGTTGCAGCCTTCGGTGAACGCGTGCGGTGCGCTTCCGACGAGCACGCCGGGTGCGACCGCCGTTACGGTCCAGTGTCTGAATGCGAACGACAACACGGTGAGCACGACCGGCTGCCAAAATTTCATTCTCGACTTGAGCTTGGGCCAGAACAACGGCGGCCACAGCCACAACGAGAACGACGAAACGCGGCCTTTTGTTTTCGGGCCGAATGAATCGACGTTTCCGACGGGCTCTTACCAGTCGTTCGGATCGGACGGCACGGCGTTGCTCGCCTACACGCCGCCTGAAGTTGCTGGCGACGTGATTCTCGATGTCGCCGGCACCGACGTCGGTGGGAGCGTGATCAAGGGACCGAGCTTCAAGTTTGTGATCCAAGACACAAGCCTTGGTGGGTTTGACCCGAATTCGTAGACAGTTGAATTACGCTGCCTGAGACCCCATGCCTCGAGCTTGGCGTTCGTACTCCGCCGGGCTGATGTAGCCAAGCGAAGAATGTCTTCGTTTCTG
>JACQAX010000281.1 GCA_016194795.1 Deltaproteobacteria bacterium
CTGCTGCTCGCCGCCCGAGAGCTGCTGGATCGAGCGCTTCGCGTAGTCTTGCAGGCGGACCATCTCGAGCATCCGCTCGACGCGCGAGCGGAGCTCTTTCTCGGGACGCTTTTTCATGCGCAGGCCGAAGGCCACGTTCTCGAAGACGTCGAGGTGCGGAAAGAGCGCGTACTTCTGGAAAACGGTGTGGACGTTGCGCTTGTGGGGGTGGACGTCGTTGACGAGGCGGCCGCTCATGCGGATCGCGCCGCTCGTCGGGCGCTCGAGGCCGCTGATCATCCGGAGGCAGGTCGTCTTTCCGCAGCCGCTCGGGCCGAGGATCGAGAAGAACTCGCCTCTCTTGACGCTGAACGAGAGATTGCGCACGACGATCTTGGTGTCGTCGAAGCGCTTGGTGACGTTCTCGAATTCGAGTTCCAGATTATCCAATAAAAAACCCCCTGGTTCTGTATCGCAAGAAACAGGGGGTTTCATTAAAAATCTCGGGCGAGTGGGGTCTTACTTGAGGAAGTCCTTGAACTCGCGGCCGGGACGGAATTTCGGAACCGTCATCGCCGGGATCTTGATTTCCTTGCCCGTCTGCGGATTGCGGCCGGTGCGCGCCTTGCGCTTCGCCTTGGTGAACGTGCCGAAGCCGATCAGAGTGACGTCGTCGCCCTTCTTGACGCTCTTCTTGATGGTTTCGAGGCAGCTGTTGAGAACGTGTTCGCAATCGACCTTCGTGAGCTTGGTAGAGCCCGCGACAGCCTCAATGAGTTGAGCTTTGTTCATGGTGTGTCCCCTTTCAATAGGATTGAGTGACAGATTCTTACGAAGGGTCCGACGACTGTCAATTACAATCCGAACTGCAGCCCGATGTTGAAGCGAGGCCCGTACTCGCTGACGTGCGAGCTGCCGAAGCTCTGGATCGGGAGCTGAGGCGTGTACGTGTAGAAGAAACCGGCCTCGCCGACCACCGCGAGCCAGCGCAGCAGATGGCGTTTGTAGGCGAGGTTGAAGAGAAACGTATAGCCGGTTTCGCTCACGGTTTTCACCGTGTTTCCGCCGAGCGTGATGCCGACGGAATGGCTGAGCGTCTCGCCGCCGAAGAGCGCGACGGTGAAATCCTGGGTGTCGGTCGTGCTGAAGTCGTGCTCGAAGCCGATGAGCGCCGAGGTGCCCGACGGAATGACGTCGTCGGCGTCGTTGGTGAGACCGGGCGCGAAGACGCTCGACCAGCTCATGAGGCGAACGGCGAAGCGCTGGCTGTCGGTGAAGCGAATCGACAGCTCGGCGGCCCCGTCGAGAGCGACGTGCAGGTGGCCGGAGGTCTCGCCGACCATGCCGACGACGGGAAGCACGCCGCCCACCAGCCGGAAGAACAGCCAGGGCGTGTGGATCATCGCGCGACGATCGTGCGTGCGCTCCGGCAGGTCCAGGTCGGCCGCCTTGACGTCCGCGTTGAAGGTGAGCAGCGAGAGGTCGCCCTGCCAGATCCACCCGTACTGCCCGATATTGGCCTTCGTCTTGTACCAGCCGTCCTTGGAGTAGGAGGACACGCGCAGCTTCACGCCGACGGGCCGGGCCTCGAGGATCTTCGCATCGAGCGCCGGGTATTCGCGGATCGCCGCCTGCTCGACCGTGATGATCGCGTCCTGCGCGGCGCGCGCGCTCGGAGCGGCGGCGCACGCCACGAAGACGGTGAGCGCTAAAACGGCGCGAAATGTCGGCGCGATGCGGGTCATCCCGGGTCCTCTCCCAGCTCCCTTCCGAAGACGAGCTTGTATGTCATTTTGAGCCCATCGACGTTCGAGGGGAAGCGCAAAAGCTTGATCGCCTCATCGGGGCGGAGCCATTGGAAGCCCTGGTGCTCCCGGGGGTCGAGCTTCGGCGTCGGGACGTTGCCCACGGTCAGGGCGTAGATGCGCTCGCGGGCGGGGCCGAAGCGCGAGGTGAAGTCGAACTCGAAGCCGGAATCGACCGGCGGGCCGTCGAACTCGAAGCCCGTCTCCTCGAGCGGTTCGCGGCAGGCCGCCTCGAAGTATCCTTCGTCGTCCTCGACCGTGCCCGTGACGGGCTGCCAGAAGGCGCCGCGCGCGTCGTTGGTTTTGAGCAGGAGGCAGCGCTCGCCGGCGGGGATGAGGGGGCCGGCGGCCCGCGAGAAGATCCAGCACTGCACTTTCCGGTTCAGCGTCGGTTTCGTCATTCTCACACCATGAACGACATGAGCCCGGTCATCAGGAGGTTCCAGGGGACCGACGCCGTGAGGGCGAAGGCGAGCCCGCGGCCGACGCTCGCGGCGAACGCGTAGTGGCTCTGGATGCCCACGAGCGCGCAGAAACCCAGCGTCGGCACCCCGGCCGCCATGAAGTAATGGCCCGAGCGCGGGTGCACCCGCGCGGCCCAGGTGAGAAAAAGAATCTGGATCACGAGCAGGAACGGCGTGAGGCAGAAGGTGAAGCGCAGCGCCTGGCTCAGGCGATGGGGGGCATCGTTGAGCGAGTCGAACGCGAAAAACACCGAGCAGGTGATGGCGGCCAGGATGAACGCGATGCTCGCCGCGAGCGTGAGGATCCCCAGGTGGAGCAGCGGGATACTCGCGCCGTTCAGCAGCGCGCTCGCGACGACGGCCGCGAGCGCCATGAGATGGATCAGCCACGTGCGTCGCAGCTGGAGCACGCCCGTTTCGAGAGCCTGCGGCCAGAATCTGAGCGGGTGCGTGAACATCTGGAAAGGGATGAGCAGCTTGCGCGAGCTCACGCCGTCGGAGGTTCGGCCGGGCGCCAGCTTGTCGGCCGCCGCGGCGGCAGCCTGGGCGTGGCCGAAGCGCCGGGCGTAAGCCTCGGGGGTCAGGTAGGCCGCATGGAAGATGAGCTTCGTGCCACCGAGCTTGAGCTCGTCGAGGTTCGTGAGCTGGGCTTCGACGACCGGGCGGCCGTTCACCTGGGTGCCCGAAACGCTCCCGAGGTCACGTATAATGAAGGCGCCCCGCTCGCGGGTGAGAATGGCATGGATATCGGAGAGTTCCGGATCGGTGAGCCGCAAATCGCCGCCGGTGCGCCCAATGGTCAGGCTCGTGGTGTCCAGATCCACGCGGCGAGGGGAGCCGGTCTGAATGTCGGTGAACTCCAGCCACGCGTGCAAAGTGGACATGTCTCGAGCGTACCACACGCGTGGCGCAAGTTCCTGTATTGTTAGTTCATTAGGCCTATGATACCGGTTTAAACCTACTCACCATTGGCGCCGACGTAGCTCAGTTGGTAGAGCAACGCTTTCGTAAAGCGTAGGTCTCCGGTTCGAGTCCGGACGTCGGCACCAGCTTCCCCGGGCGGCACATGCAGCTTCTGCGCAAAATCGAAACGCAGGCGTTCGACAAGATGCAGTACCTCCTCGGATCGAGCATTACGCGCTGGCCGTTTTCCGAGCTCACGACGTCCGCCTGGCGCGCTCTGGTGGCGCGCATGCCGCGCAGGCCCGGCATCATGCTCGCGCCCGAGCGCCCGGCGATGGCGAGCGGCGAGCGTCCGCTCGAGCTGCCCCCGGGCGGCGGTCTGCTGACGAACGTGAAGGACGCGGGGCTTTTGTATTTCGACGAGCTTTCGCAGGCGGCGCACGACGTCTTTCGGAAGAGCGACTTCGACCGTCTCGTGCGCGAAAAGCGCGGCAAGACGTACGAGTACAAGATCGATCTCCTCGAGGTTCAGCCCGAGCCGGGCACGGTTTTCACCAAGTTCGCCATGCAGCCGAGGATTCTCGAGCTGGCGCGCAGCTATCTCGGCGTGACTCCGCAGTACTTCGCGCAGTGCCTGTGGATGGACATCCCCACCGAGGCGGATCCCGTCGACACGCAGAAGTGGCATCGCGACCCCGACGACTTCAAGTGCCTCAAGGTTTTCGTGCAGCTCTCCGAAGTGACGCCTGAAACGGGGCCGTTTTGCTACGTCCCCGTCGAGCACAGCCGCAAGCTCTACGGCCAGTTCGGGAAGTTCCGGCGCTTCGACCACCGCCATCGCGTCAGCGACGAGGAGATGCGCGAATACGTTCCCGAAAAAGACTGGGTGACGGTGACCGGGCCGGTGGGAACGGTGGCCTTCGTCGACACGGCCTCGTGTTTTCATCGCGGGCTCAAGCCGCGCTCGGGCCGCCGCTTCATGTTCCAGGCGGTCTTCACCTCGGCCGCGCCCCGCGTGTACTGGAACCGCTAACTTTCCCTTTGCATTATCGCTGGACTGAAATAGTCGTATCTACTACTCTATCGGTGGAATTTGGGATTAAGGGGAAAGAACACGATGAGCTCAGGTCTTGCCACGCGCGACTACTCTTATGAAGGCGCCTGCGATGTTTTGATGATCAATCCGCCTTGGATATCCAAGGACGAAA
>JACQAX010000285.1 GCA_016194795.1 Deltaproteobacteria bacterium
CGAGCGCGCGAAGTCGTGGGGGCTCACCCCGATGGCGCGCGTGCGCTCGATGGCCTCGGCCGGCTGTGATCCTTCTATCATGGGCATCGGCCCGGTGCCGGCGGTGCAGAAGGCGCTCAAGCGCGCCAACCTCAAAGTCTCCGACATCAACCTCTTCGAGCTCAACGAGGCCTTCGCCGCGCAGTCGCTCCCGGTTCTCAAGGAGCTGGGCTTGCGCGAACGCGCCGACGCCGACGTGAACGTCAACGGCGGGGCGATCGCGCCCGGCCACCCGCTCGGCTGCTCGGGTACGCGCATCGCGGGCACGTTGCTGCACGAGATGAAGCGTCGGGGCTCGAAGCTCGGTGTCGCGACGATGTGCATCGGGATGGGACAGGGGATCGCGACCGTTTTCGAGCGCGTTTAGTTTCGAAGGGTTAGGGCGCCCGGCCTGTCCCGGGACAGGTTACGCTTGATGCTATTGGTCGGACACAGCCTGTCCCGGGACAGGTTGCGTTCGCTAGCCTCGTGCGAGGTCGCCGGCCAGGCCTGCGAGCTTCTCGAGACATTCGCGCCAGCCTTTCTCGTGGAGCGCGGCCTCGGAGGCGTCGGGGAAGCCGTCATGCGTGAGTGTCAGGTCGGTGCCGCCGCTGGCGCCCGTTGCTAGCGTGACGGTGACCAGCGTTTCCTCGCGCCCGGGGCCGTCGTCCCAGCCCCAGGTGAGCACCAGGCGCTCGCCGGCAACGAGCTCGCGATAGTGGCCCGTCGTCGTGTACGTCTCGTCGACCTCGCGCATCGTGATCGCGTAAGCGCCGCCCACGCGGAGCTCGACCTCGGCGTGCGGCACGCTCATCGCCGCGGGAGCGCACCAGCGGCAGAGGAGCTCGGGTGTCGTCCAGGCCTCGAAGACCCGGTTGGGAGGCGCGGCGAGCTTGCGTTTGACGGTGAGCGAGTGGGACTTTCCCATGCAGCTATCATTATAGGCTAGGACGGGGAACTCTGGTACCCTAGCCACCATATGCACCCGTGGCACGACGTCGACCTAGGCGACCAGATTCCCGAGATCGTTCCGGCGCTCATCGAGGTGCCGCGCGGCTCGAAGGTGAAGTACGAGATCGACAAGAAGAGCGGGCTGCTCAAGGTCGATCGCGTGCTCTTCAGCTCGGTGCACTATCCGGCGAACTACGGCTTCATCCCGCAGTCGTACTGCGGCGACCGTGATCCGCTCGACATTCTCGTGCTGGGGCAGGAGTCGGTCTATCCGCTCTCGATGATGCGCGCCAAGCCGATCGGCGTCATGAAGATGGTCGATCAGGGCGATGCTGACGACAAGATCATCGCCGTGCACGCCGACGACCCCGAATACTCGCACTACGAGTCCACCGACGAGCTGCCGCCCCATCGTCTCACCGAGATCCGGCGCTTCTTCGAGGATTACAAGGTGCTCGAGCGCAAAGCAGTCACGATCGAGCGTTTCCTCGATCGCAAGGAAGCGCTCAAAGTGATCCGTGAGTCGATCGACCTCTATGCCGCCAACAAAGCCGCGCTGCGCGCGGGCCAGGCCATCGGCTAGTCAGATCGAAAGAGCGGGGCCCTGGGACTGCAGATCAGCGTAGAGGTTCGTCAGTTCCTGGAGCGCCTCTTCGGTCGGCTCGAACTCGCCGGCTTTGCGCTTCGGAGTGAACTCCTTCTCGATCGTCGCGATCTGGCGCTTCGCCTGCGGGAACTTGCGGGTGATGAAGAACACCTGTTGTGCCCAGCGGTCCGCGAGGCGCTGTTCTGGCGTGGTCTCTTCCTGAAACTTCTTTCTCTTCTGGAACATTCTCTTAACCCCTCCCATGGAGTCGTTTACCGAGTAACACTAACCAAATTCCGGACGCTTGTCGAATTTTGTTGCGGAGTTGCGGCCGTTTTTTTCCGGCGCTTCGGCTTCTTGCGAACCGGGTTCTTCATGCCTTGCAGGGCACCTTGTGCCGCCTCGTAGCCGCGATACACCGCTTCCTCGATCGAGGGTAAACCGATGTTGTTGTCGGCGAAGTGGATATTGCCCAGTGGTTTCTTGAGCAGCAGGGCTTTCTTGAAGTGGCCCGGCTCGACGACGTGGATCGAGTAAAGCCAGCGGTTCACCTCGACGAGCAGCGGCTTGATCTGCTGGCCGTCGTCGTATTTCTCGGCCAGGGGGCCGAGGGTTTCAATGGCTTTTTTCACGGCGCGCTCGGCGAGCTCGGCTGCTTTTTCGTCGGTGAGCTTCTCGTGCACGGCGGCTTCGGGCAGCGGCAGGTAGATCGTGAGCACCCCTCGGTCGTCGGTGCGCGCGCCGTCCTTGCCCTGGAAGTCCATCCAGCGGCCGTCAATGATGTCGGTGGTCTCGGCCTGGCTGTAGCTGCCGTCGTCTCGCACCCAGAGATCGTAGGTTTTTTTCCAGGGATGCCCCTTCACGTGCGCGTTGATGACGAGGTAGTGGCGGAACTTGAGCGACTCGATGGCCTTGAGCTGCTCGGGCGCCTGCTGCTCGAAGCCTTCGATGATGCGCGCCGCGACGTTGAGCGACGCCGCGAACACGATCTTCTGCGCGCTCACCTTGTAGGTCTTGCCGTCCTTCACGTAGTAGACGTCGCCGCCGTCGCCGCGCGTGACGACCTTCGCGGCGGGCGCCTCGGTCTTGATCGTGACGAGATCCGAGCGGCCCTCGAGCTTCTTGTGGATGATGCCCGTCATCGTGCCCGAGCCCATATTGCCCGTATAGCGCGTCCCCAGCTCGGAAGAGTAGAAGTTGCCGAAGCCGGCCGCCGAGATCATGTCGGTGTGGTCGCCCAGGGCCGAGCGGCCATAGAGATCGAGAAGCCCCAGCACGTCTTTCATGGGATCGCCCTTGTTGACCTTCGAGTCGGCGATGAAGCGATCGTAAACCTGTTTGGCGTCGGCGTCGGTTTCGGCGAGCTTGGCCATCTCCGTCGGGAACCGGCGCACCCATTCGGCCATCGACATCGAGTCGAGGTCGAACGTCCCGTCCTGCAGCTCGAGCGGCTGCGAGGTGATGTGGCCTTCCTTGGTGACGTGCTCGAGGTAGAACTTGAAGAGCGCGAAGCTCTGCGGCAGCTCCTCCATCGCCTTGGGATTTTCCCAGAGGCCTTCGTAATATTTTCCGTTCCAGTAGAAGCTGTCGATCGGCTCGGGAATCGGGTAGTCGCGCTTGTAGTCGCCGATGCCGAGGTGCTTGTAGATCTTGGCCGTGAGCCCCTCGATCTCGGCGATGTAGGCCGCGCCGCGACCGTAGTGCGTGCCCTTGTGCTCGCCGCCCTGGCCCAGGCCGCCCACCGACTTGTCGCGCTCGAGGATGAGCACGCGCTGGCCCGCATCCGAGAGGTAAACCCCCGCGGTGAGGCCGGCTGGTCCGGAGCCGATGATCACGGCGTCGTACTCGCCGGGATCGGGCTCGGCCTTCGTGGCGTCGAAGTCAGGATGGAACGACCGTTCGCCGCCGCCGCGGATGAGCAGTGGGTAAGTTTTGCCCCAGGTGAGCTCGGCTTCCTCGACGCCGTAGCGGTCTTTGAGGAACTTGGCGTAGGCGGGACGCTCCGCGGCTTCTTTGGGAAGAGGAGGCGCCTTCTCGGAGCTGGCGTGCGGGACGCCGTCGAGGTCGATGGCGTCGCGAGCGTTGATCAGGTGCGAGCAGTCGTTGAGGTTGAAGCGCTCGATCGCCGACACGCTCGGCGCGCCGAGCGTGAGTGCGAGGGCGAGAACGCTCAGAAGGGTGCGAACGCGGGGTTGTCTCAGGCTCACGCCCTCCTATCGGTCGAAGCCGGATACCGCCAGCTAGGCAGGAATTGGCATTCGCTTTGACTTGCCATCAAACGATGGGAGAATCCCCTTCTGGGGGATCGAATGGAAATCGGAGTCGCGCTCGCGCTGGTCTTCGGCCTTTTTCTCTCGTACGCCAACGGAGCCAACGACAACTTCAAGGGCTGCGCGACGCTCTACGGCAGCGGCACCTTGAGCTACCGGCGCTCGCTCTTCTTTTCGGCGCTGGCCCAGGCGCTCGGGTCGCTCACCGCGCTCCTGCTGGCGCAGGGCCTGATCGGGGCCTTCAGCGGCAAGGGGCTCGTGCCCGACGCCGTCGTCGCGATGAAGAGCTTCGCGCTGGCCGTCGCTCTCGGCACGGCCGCGACGGTGATGCTCGCCACCCGCTTCGGATTTCCGATCTCGACGACGCATGCGCTCACCGGCGCGCTCGTCGGCTCCGGCCTGCTGGCGTCGTCCTCGGGCGTGAACTACTCGAAGCTCGGCGCGGGCTTTTTCACGCCGCTGCTCGTGAGCCCGGTCCTTGCGCTGGCGGGCTCGTCGCTCTTCTATCTGGGGCTGCGCTTCGCACGCGCGGCGAGCGGCATCTCCAAGGAGACCTGCGTCTGCGTCGGCGAAGAAGTCGTGGGCGTGCTGCCGGCCGGCATGACCGCAAGCCAGGCGATCGCCGCAGGCACGTTTCCCAGCGTGACGGTCGCCACCGAGGCGGTCTGCGTCGAGCGTTACCGCGGAAGCTTCCTGGGAGTTGGCGTCGAGCGCGCGCTTGACGGCGTCCACGTGCTCAGCGGCGCGGCCGTGTGCTTTGCGCGCGCGCTCAACGACACGCCCAAGATCGCGGCGACGCTGCTCGTGGGCGGGGCCTTCTCGCCGACCGCGGCGATCCTCGGCGTGGCCGTGGTGATGGCCGTCGGTGGACTCGTCAATTCTCGCCGGGTCGCCGAGACGATGTCGCACAAGGTTACCGAGCTGAGCCCGGGGCAGGGCCTTTCGGCCAACCTCGTCACGGCGGTGCTCGTGGTGTTCGCGTCCAAGGTCGGCCTGCCCGTCTCGACGACGCACGTTTCGTGCGGCTCGCTCTTCGGGATCGGCGCGGTCACGGGCCGCGCACATGGGAAGACGATCGCCGGCATCCTGCTCGCATGGGTGACGACGCTCCCGCTCGCGGCGGCGTCGTCGGCGGCGAGCTTTCTCGCGCTCCGGCACGTGGTGGGCTGAGGGCCGAGCGGCGAACCCGCTATCTGCGCCGCGCGCTCGCGGCCGAGCCGGCCGACGCCGCAACCACGCAGGCGATCGCCAGGCACTGCCGGGGCGTAAGCACCTCTCCCAGGATCACGCGCCCCGAAAGCGCGGCCAGCGCGGGCTCGAGGCTCATGAGAATGCCGAACGTTCGGGTGGGGATGTTGCGAAGCGCCTGCATCTCGAGCGTGTAGGGCAGGGCGCTCGAAAAAACCGCGACGACGAAAATGAGCGGCCAGATGCGCGGCGTCTCGAACGCGACGTGGGCGTGCGAAAGCCCGAAGGGCAGGACGACGAGCGCCGCGGCCAGCATCCCCAGCGCCGTGGCGCCGCCACCCTGCATCGCCTTGCCGGCGCGCGCGCCGAAGACGATGTAAAGCGCCCAGCACAGGCCGGCGGCGAGCGCGAGCCCGAGGCCCAGCGGGTCGAGCGCGGCGCTCGGGTGCGCCAGGGGCAGAAGCCGTCCGGGCGCTTCGAGCGGCGGAATCACCAGCACGATTCCCGCCGCCGCGAGCCCCGCCCAAACGAAGTCGATCGGGCGGCGCGAGGCGAGCAGAGCCACCCCGAGCGGGCCCACGAACTCGACGGCGACGC
>JACQAX010000293.1 GCA_016194795.1 Deltaproteobacteria bacterium
GACAAGGTCGCGGCCGAGCTCAAGAAGGAGGGGCACACGCTCGTCGACGTCTCTCTCCCGCACACGGAGTATTCCGTCGCGGTTTACTATGTCGTGGCGGTCTGCGAAGCCTCGAGCAATCTCGCGCGCTTCGACGGCGTGCGCTTCGGCGCGCGCGTCGGTGGCGACCGCCCGCTCGCTCAAATGTACGAGCAGACGCGCGCTCTTTTCGGCGAAGAGGTCAAGCGCCGCATCCTGCTCGGCACTTTCGCGCTGAGCGCGGGCTACTACGACGCCTATTACAAGAAGGCCTGCCAGGTGCGCCGGCTCATCAAGAACGACTTCGACGCGGCTTTCCGGGTGTGCGACGCGATCCTCGCGCCGGTGGCGCCCTCGACCGCGTTCAAGCTCGGTGAGAAGTCGGCCGACCCGCTGCAGATGTACCTCAACGACATTCTCACCATTCCCGCGAACCTCGCCGGCCTGCCCGGTATCGCGGTGCCGGCGGGCCGCGATGCCCGGAATCTCCCGATCGGCGTGCAGTTCCTGGCGCCGCCTTTCGCCGAGGGCGATCTTTTCGCCCTGGCGAAGTTCGTCGAGGACCACGTCCACCGCGAGGAGGTCTCGCATGGAATTTGAACCGGTCATCGGCCTCGAGGTCCACGCGCAGCTCCTGACGAAGTCGAAGCTCTTCTGCGGCTGTTCCACCGAGTTCAACGCGCCCGCCAACGCCAACGTCTGCCCGGTCTGCGCCGGTCACCCCGGTACGCTTCCCGTGCTCAACGCCAAGGCCGTGGAGTTCGCCCTCAAGGCCGCGCTCGCGCTCAATTGCCGCGTGAGCCCGAAGTCGGTCTTCGCGCGAAAGAACTATTTCTATCCGGATCTACCCAAGGGCTACCAGATCAGCCAATACGACCAGCCGCTTTGCGAGGAAGGCCATCTCGACGTGGAGCTCGAAGGAGGCGTGATCCGGCGCATCGGCCTTACTCGCATCCATATGGAGGAAGACGCCGGCAAGTCGGTGCACCAGCAAGGCTACAGCCTGGTCAACCTCAACCGCGCCGCGACGCCGCTCATCGAGATCGTGAGCAAGCCCGAGATCCGCTCGCCCGAGGAGGCCGGCGCCTACCTACGCAAGCTCCGCGCCGTGCTCATGTACCTGGACGTCTGCGACGGCAACATGCAGGAGGGGAGCTTCCGCTGCGACGCCAACGTTTCCGTGAAGCCGGTGGGCTCGCCGACGCTCGGCACGCGCGCCGAGATCAAGAACGTAAACTCTTTCCGTTTCGTCGAGAAGGCCATCGAGTACGAGATCAACCGCCAGATCCAGCTCATCCAGAGCGGCGGCAAGGTCGTGCAGGAGACGCGCACCTACGACAGTGGCAAGAACGTGACGATCTCGATGCGCGGCAAGGAAGAGGCGCACGACTACCGGTACTTTCCCGATCCCGACCTCGTGCCGATCGCCGTGACCGAGGCGCAGCTTGCCGCGGCTCGGGCAAGTCTTCCCGAGCTGCCCGACCAGAAGCGCGACCGCTTCGTGGGGCTCGGCATTCCCGCTTACGATGCGGCCGTGATCACCTCGAGCAAGCGCCTGGCGCAGTTCTGCGAGGATGCGGTAGCGCATTGCGGCGAGGCGCGCGCCGTTGCCAACTGGGTGACCGGCGAGATGCTGCGCCTTCTTAAGCAGGACGAGCGCGAGGTCGACGATCTTACGATGAAGCCCAGCGACCTCGGGACGCTCGTGAAGCTCATCAAGGCCGGCACGATCAGCAACACGATCGCGAAAACGGTTTTCGAGGAGATGTACAAGTCGGGACAAGGGCCCGAATCGATCGTGCGGGAAAAAGGCTTGGTGCAGATTTCGGACACCTCGGCTATTCTCCAGGCTATCGATAAAGTCATCGCCGGAAACTCCTCGCAGGTCGCCGAATATCGTTCGGGTAAGGATAAGGTTTTCGGCTTTCTCGTCGGGCAGGTGATGAAGCAGATGGGCGGCAAAGCGAATCCCGGCGTCGTGAACGAGCTGCTCAAGAAGAGGCTTACGGAAAATGGGTAAGACGAAGATTACGGCGGGTTGTTTTCTGGCGGCGGCCGCAGGGCTCGTGGCGGCGAGCTGCGTGCCACCGCGCTACGCGTACCACGCATCCTACAACCTGGGGCTGCCAGGTGAGCGAGCGCTCGGGCCACTCCGAGAGCTGGAAGCTCGAAGATCGCCAGGATTGGACGAGAGACACATGTTCCTTCATCGCAACGAAGGTGGCTTTCTAATGGCGCGGTCGGCGAGAGTACTTCTGCTCGCGAGCGCGTTCGCGGCCGTTTCCTGCGCGAACATCAACCCGGGCCACATGGGCAAGTTCACCTTTCAGGGCATCGTGAAGGACGCCGCCGGCAAGCCGGTCCCGAACGCCTGGGTGAAGGTGCGCGGCTGGGAAACCCTCACCGACGCCGCTGGCAAATGGTAGCAGACCCAAGTGGTGAACTGCGGCACGATTCGCGAGCACGTCGACTCGTTCGAGGAGAACGACGCCGTCCTCGTGGCCGCCGACGGCTACCAGCCGAGCGAGGAGAAGTTCATCGTCAAGCACCCGGGCTGGTTCCAGAGCTGCAATCCCGAGCAGACGATCATCTTCGAGACCGTCCTGAACACGATCACTCCCGAAGAGAAGAAGAACAAGGAGCTCGGCAAGAAGTCCGTCGTGCCCAAAGAAAGCCCCAACCTCCCGTGGCCTAACGAGAGGTCCAATAAGAAGGGCAAAAAAGGCGCATATTCACTGTGACCGCGAAAAAGAAAAAAAAGGAATCCTCGCTGATGAAGAAGCTGGCCATCGCTTTCGGCGCCCTGTTCGGGCTGTTGCTGCTCACTGCGATCGTCGTCCCCCTCGTGGTCGACGTCGACAAGTATCGTCCTCAGATCGTCTCCAAAGCCGGTGAGTACCTCAACGGCAAGCTCGAGCTCGGCAAGCTGGGCCTGAGCCTCTGGGGCCGCGTCCACGTGAGCGTCGACGGGCTCAAGCTCTCCGACGCCAAGGGGCGCGCGGTCGTCGAAGTGAAGGACGCGAGCTTCAACCTCCCGTTCACGAGCCTGCTGGCCGGACGCCCCGAGGTTCGCCTGCAGCTCGTCAACCCGTCTGTCAGCGTCGTGAAGGACAAAGACGGGAAAATGAACGCGCTGACGCTCGTGAAGGAGCAGCCGCCGCAAGGCAAGAGCGCGCAGGCCTCGAGCGGCGCCGGCAAGAGCGATACCGGCACCTCGACGGCAACCGGTGGTGGCAAGGGAACGGAAGTTCCCGCGATGGTCATGAACGCGCGCCTCACTTTCCTGCTCGAGCACGCCAAGCTCGACTACAAAGACCTCGTCACGGGTGACAGCTATGACGTAACCGATCTCAACGTGCGCCTCGAAGACGTCTCACCGAGCAGCACCATGCCCTTCGAAGTGACGGCAAACCTCGACTTGCTCGTGCAAAAACGCATCAAGGTCGCCGGCCCGCTCACCTTCGACGGTGAGGTGAAGGCGACCAGCTCCGGCGGCAACTTCGACAAGGCCGACGTCAAGGCGTCGCTCAAGCTCGACGGCCTCGAGATCAACGACCCCGGCCTCTTCGAGAAGAAAAGGGGCGTGCCGCTCGGAGCCGAGCTCACCGCGAACGCCGGCAAGGACAGCTTCGCCGCGCCCAAGATCGTCTTGCGCCTGGCTTCCGTCGAGATCGACGCCCAAGCCACCGGCAAGACGGCGAACAACGCCACGACGGTCGACTTCAAGATGCACTCGAACAAGATCGACCTCGCCAAGCTCGGCGAGCTGTCGCCGCTCATCACCCAGTACGGCGTCAATGGCCTGGTCGAGCTTTCCGCCACCGCCAGCGGCCCCACCGACAAGCTCGGTTATGGCGCGACCCTCAAGTTCAACAAGATCGCGCTGAGCAACGAGGCCCTCAAACAGCCGCTCGAGGTGAACGGTTCGCTTGCCGTCGCGACCAACGAGCTCAAGGACCTCACCGTCAAGCTTACCGCCGCGAAGGGCTTCGACCTCAGCGTGAACGGCAGCATGCAGAACTTCATGGCGCCGAAGTTCAGGTTCAAGATCGCGTCCAACGAGATGGATCTCGACGGCCTTCTGAAGGCCTCCGAGAAAGCCGCTCAGACGCGCAAAGAGCACGCCGACGCGCAGATGTCGGGTGCCGCGCCCGCCGAGGGCAAGCATGCGACGCCGCCGGTCGTCGACTACAACGCGATGTTCGAGCCCCTGCGCAAAATTCCAATGGCCGCCATGGCTGCCGGCACGGTCGACTTCGGCCTAAAGCGCATCAAGTCCACTGGCGTCGTAATCGAGGGCCTGAGCGGACAGCTCGCCCTCAATAATCTCGCGCTCGCGTTGAAAGACTTCACCATGAAGATCTTCGACGGCTCGATCAAGGGCGGGATGAGTTTCAACGTGAAACCCGCCAAGCCCGAGGTCGCCACCAGCCTTACTGTTACGGGCCTGCAGACGCAGAAGATGGTCGAAAGCTCGATGCCGATCGCGCGCAACACCGTCAAGGGCGCGATCAGCTCAGTGCTCACCATCGGTGGCTCCGGCCTCAACCAGGGCGACATCGTCGCCAACTGGAAGGGCAACGGCTCAATGGACATCAAGGATGCGGTCTTCTCGACGCTCGACGTGGGCCGCCAGGTCAAA
>JACQAX010000294.1 GCA_016194795.1 Deltaproteobacteria bacterium
CCACGTCAACGATCGGCCCGATGACCTGTTTGACTCTACCAACGGTGTGGTTCTGGGAGGTTGCTGACATATTTCCTTCTCCTAGCCCTTAGCGGCTTCTGTTCCTGAAATAATTTCCAAAAGTTCCTTCGTAATGCCCGCCTGACGGGTCTTATTATAAAGGAGCGTGATCTTGCGAATCATCTCGCCGGCGTTCTTCGTGGCGTTTTCCATCGCCGCCATGCGCGCGCCGTGCTCGCCGGCCAGCGACTCGAGCACCATGCGGAACACCTGCACCGCGAAATGCTGCGGCAGGAGCTGCTCGAGAATCTGCTGGGGGCCCGGTTCGTAGATCGTGAGCGCCAGCTCCGCCGAGGCCGCGCCGTCGCCCATGGAACGGATCGGAAGCAGCGTCTCGACGTTCACCTTTTGCGAGATGGCCGACTTGAACTCGTTATAAATGAACTTGATCTCATCGTATTCGCCGCTGAGATAGAGGTTGATAAGCTCCTGCGCCAGGCCGTTGGCCTTGGCGAAGTTCAACCCGACCGCGAAATCCTGGTAATACTTCCCGGTCTTGCGGGATCTGAAGAACTCGTAGCCCTTCTTGCCGATGAAGGCGAAGTCGAGCTTCTTGTATTTGTGCCCGTGCGTACGCAGAAAACGCTGAGCTGCTTTCATGACGTTGCCGTTGAAACCACCGCAAAGGCCGCGGTCCGACGTCACAATCACGACGAGCGCCGTCTGGATCTCGTCGTCGGACTTCGGATTCAGCAGGGGATGGCTGAGCTCCGCGCCGCTCGCCTTCGCGAGACCCGCGATAACGGAGTTCACCTCGTGCGCGTACGGACGAAGCGCAAGGATGTTGCTTTGCGCGCGACGCAGCTTGGCCGCCGAAACCATCTTCATGGCCTTCGTGATCTGCTGCGTGTTTTTAACGCTGGAGATGCGTTTTCGTAGGTCTTTGGCGCTTGCCATTGCTTACATCCCTTTTAGGCGCTGAATACCGTTTCGAATTCCTTGAGCGCTTTTTCAAGACGGGCCTTGAGCTGATCGTCGATCTTGCCCGAGGAGACGATGTCCTTGAAAACGTCGGCGTGCTTGGACTCGAGGTACTGCATGAGATCATGCTCGTAACGAGTCAGCTGCTCCGACGGAAACTTGTCGAGATAGCCGTGAGTGCCCGCGAAGATCATGATGACCTGGCGCTCGACCGGAATCGGCGTGTACTGTCCCTGCTTCAGGATCTCGACGAGACGGGCACCACGCGCAAGCTGCTTTTGCGTCGCGGGGTCGAGATCGCTGCCGAACTGGGCGAACGCGGCCTTTTCGCGATACTGCGCGAGCTCGAGACGCAGGGTGCCGGCGACCTGGCGCATCGCCTTGATCTGAGCGCTGCCGCCGACGCGCGACACCGACAGACCGACGTTAACGGCCGGGCGGACGCCGCTGTAGAACAAGTCGGCTTCGAGATAGATCTGACCATCGGTAATGGAGATGACGTTCGTCGGAATGTACGCCGAGACGTCACCGGCCTGCGTTTCGATGATCGGAAGCGCCGTAAGCGAGCCGCCACCCAGCTTGTCGCTGAGCTTCGCCGCACGCTCGAGAAGGCGCGAGTGCAGGTAGAACACGTCGCCAGGATAAGCTTCGCGGCCCGGCGGGCGGCGGAGCAGAAGCGAGAGCTGGCGATAGGCCTGCGCCTGCTTGGTCAAGTCGTCATACACGATGAGCGCGTGACGGCCGCTGTCGCGGAAGTATTCGGCCATCGTGACGCCCGCGTATGGCGCCAGAAACTGCAACGGCGCCTGTTCCGACGCGGTGGCGACGACGACAGTGGTGTACTCGAGCGCGCCGTGCGTCCGGAGCTTGTCGACGACCTGGGCGACCGTCGACTGCTTCTGGCCGATGGCGACGTAGAAACAATAAACGCCCTTGCCCTTCTGGTTGATGATCGTGTCGAGCGCGACGGCCGTTTTGCCCGTCTGGAGGGGCTCCTTGACCGACTGGCGGCCAACGATGCCCGGCGCCTTGATTTCGATTTTGCGGGCCTGCTTGGCGCGAAGCTCGCCCTTGCCGTCAACCGGAATGCCCAGCGCGTTCACGACGCGGCCGAGGAGCTCTTCACCGACCGGAACCTGTACGATCTTGTTCGTGCGACGGACGGTGCTGCCTTCCTTGATGAGGGTGTCGTCGCCCAGAACCGCGACGCCGACCGTTTCAGTCTCAAGGTTGAGCACCATGCCCGAAACGCCCTGACCGAAGTCGACGAGCTCGCCTGCCATCGCGTACTCGAGACCGTAGATCTTGGCGACGCCGTCACCGACCGAGATAACCGTGCCCGTTTCGGCGACGTCGACCTTCTTTTCGTAGTCGGCGAGCTGGCGCTTGATGAGCTGCGTGATTTCTTCCGGACGAATTTTGATCATATCGACTGCCTTTCAAGATTTTCCCGCAGACGACGCAAGGTCGTCTTCAGGCTTCCGTCAAAAGTGAGGCCCTGTACGTTGACGATGAGGCCACCAATGATGTCCTTCTCGATCACTGAATCGAGAACGACCTGTTTGTTGAGTTTTTTGCTGAGCGCCTTGGACAGATCCACGGTCTGCGACTCGGTGAGCGACTCGACCGTCGTGACCGTGCCGCGGACGACGTTCTTGCTCTGGTCGACAAGGGCGCGAAGCGCACCGTAAACGGCGTCGATCAGCTGCAGGCGGTTCTTGCTGATGAGCAGGTCGATGAAGTTGGTGACGGTCGCTCCGAACGAAGCCTTCTCGGCGACTTCGCGCGCGACCTTCTGACGAGACTCGACGTCGAACATGAAACCGGTGAGAACGCGACGAAGGTCGGCGCTGTCCTGCATGAGGTCGCGCAGGTCTCCGATTTCAGTCACGACCGCATCGAGCTCTTTGCGTTCGCTGGCGAACTCATAGAGCGCTTTGGCGTAGAGTTTGGCGACGGGTTCCGGCTTCTGGGAGTTCGTAGCTTTCACGATCACACCTTCCCGACGTATTCGTTCACGATTCGGCTCTGCTCGTCGCTCGAGAGCTTATCCCGGATGATTTTTTCAGCCATCTCGACGGCTTTCGCGATCGTCTCGCGGCGAACCTGGTCCTTGAAATCCTGAACATTCGACTGGGCCAGCGCCTCGGCGTCCTTCACGATTCGGTCGGCGGTCACGCGCGCATCGGCGATGATTTTCGCCTTGAGGGCCTCGCCGTCCTGGCGGGCGCGCTCGACGGTGCGGGCAGCCTCGGCCTCGAAGTCGCGAAGCTTGTCGCCGAACTCGCGATACCGGCGCTGAGCCTCGAGCTTCTGCGCCTGTGCTTCCTCGACCAGCGTCTTGATCGTCGACTGGCGAGTAGCGACCATGTCCTTCACCGGCTTGCGCAAGAAGTACACAAGGACGCCGACGAGGATCGCGAAGTTGACTGTGGGTGAAATCAGTTCATGCATTCAAAGGTCCTCTCAGCGACCCATCGCCTTGGCCGCGATGTCGTTCGCGATCCCGCTGATCTCGTTTCCAAGGGCATCGAGCACCGCCTTGCGCTGGGCCTCGAGCTCTTTTTGCGTGTTCTGAAGGGCGGCCTTCGCCTTTTGTGACGCATCGCCGACAATCTTCGCTTCTTCTTTTTTTGCGGACTCTTCGGCCTCGTGCATGGCCTCACGCGATTTGTCCGTAACTTCTTTCAGGCGCTTCTTGTATTGCGAAAACGCCTCTTCGGCCTGCTTCGTGAGCTCCTCAGCCTCTTTCCGGGCGCCCTCTGTCTTGAGCTTGCGGTCGTGCAACAGGTGCTGGAAAGGCTTCAGGTATACGAGACTTAGGAGCCCGTATAAGACGAAGACCATCGCGAACAAATAGTAAAACGACTGATCGATGCCCAGCTGGGCTGCAATGCCTGCGAAAGCGTCCATAATTTTGAATAAAGTTGAGTGCGTAACGGAATTAGCACGCGGCGAAAAAAGGTGTCAACGAGTTATTCAGACGCGAGAAAAGATTTTACGGCGGGGGCCTTGGGGGTGACCATCTTCGAGCTGCCCTCAAAGATGACGCCCTCGTCGACCATGAGACTGGGAGTGACGATGTTTCCGCGGAAAATCGCGGGACGGTGGATTTCCACGCGGTGCTTGGCGGTGATGTTGCCGGTGACCTCACCATTGATGATGATCGTACCGGCCTCGATCTCGGCGTTTACCCGAGCGCCCTCGCCGATGACGAGGACATCGTTGGTGTAGATCTCGCCGCGAAACGAGCCACCGATGCGCATGGTGCCCTCGAAGCAGAGCTTGCCTTCGAATTCACAACCCTTCTCGATGACCCCGCTTACTTCGTGGCTTTCGACCGGTACGGTCAGATCTACTTTTTTCGCCATTATTCCTTATTTGAGCACTTGCGCGAGAACCCGTTCGAGATCGTCTCCACTGTAGTACTCGATTACGATTTTCCCACGGCTCGCGTCACCGCGCAATTGCACCTTCGTGGCAAGCTTTGCCGACAGGTCACGCGTGAGGTTCTTCAGGCGCAGCTGGACCGGGTCAAGCTCCGCCGTCTCTTTGGCGTCCTCTGCTTCGACCGTTCCCGACTGTAGATTCTTGATCTTTTGAATCTGATTCTCGAGCTCACGAACCGACCACTTCTTGTCGATCACTTCCCACGCGAGCTTCTCGATCTGCGACGAGTCCTCCAGGCCGGCCAAAGCCTTACCGTGCCCATAAGTCAGCAAACCGTCGCGCAGCGAGGTCTGCACGGACTGCGGCAGCTTGAGCAGGCGCAGGTGGTTGGCGATCGTCGTGCGATCTTTGCCCATCCGGGAAGCCAAGTCTTCCTGCGTGAGGTTGAAGTCCTGAATCAACTGGTAATACGCAAGCGCGGTTTCAAAGCAGTTGAGGTCTTCGCGCTGGATGTTTTCAATCAGAGCAAGCTCGAGAGCTTCTTTATCGGTCGTCCGCCGGATGACGATGGGGACCTGCTTGAGGCCGGCAAGCTTGGCCGCCCGCAGGCGCCGCTCGCCAGCGATGAGCTGGTAACCCTTGGCGGCTTTGCGAACGATAAGCGGCTGAATCAAGCCGTTCTGGCGAATCGACTGTGCCAGCTCTTCGATCGACTCGTCGAAGAACGTTTTGCGCGGCTGAAAATCGTTAGCCACGACCTCGTCGATGAGACACATGCTGATGCCGGGATGGCGGTCACGATTGCTGTCCGCCGCCGGGGTCGCGGAATTCGCGGGGTGGCCGCCGGCCGGCTGTTGCGTCGACGCGGGCGACGGGGCCGCCGAAGGCAAAAGAGACGCAAGCCCTTTTCCCAATGCAGGCCGTGACGGAATCGTTTTTTGCTTATCCATTTAGTTCACTTTTCCTTGGCTCGGATTTCTAGAAACTCTCAGGACTGAGAGGCTTGTTAAACGGGGGAGGTGTCGGGACGCGCTGTTCGGGCGGGACGGTCTCGGAAGTCTCGGGGGTGTCGTAGGCCTCGACGGCCGACGCGGTTTCGTTCATGACCGGCGCCCGTATCGCGCCCAGGCTTTTGGTGATGATCTCTTTGGCCAGATTCAGATACGCGATGCTTCCCTTGGAGTCGATGTCATACAATAAAATCGGTTTACCAAAGCTCGAGCACTCGCTCAGGCGGACGTTCCTCGGAATCACCGTCTCAAAAACCTTTCCGCCGAAATGCGTGCGCACCTCGCGGACAACCTCGTTGGAAAGGTTGTTGCGTCCGTCGTACATCGTAAGAACGATACCCTCGTCCTGGAGGCCTGGATTCAGGCTCTGCCGGATAAGGCTCACGGTATGAAGCAGCTGCGACAGCCCCTCGAGCGCAAAATACTCGCACTGAAGCGGCACGAGAAAGCTGTCTGCCGCGGTAAGCGCGTTGACCGTCAAAAGACCGAGCGACGGCGGGCAATCAATAAAAATGTAGTCGTACTTATCGCGGAGATCGAGCAAGGCCGCCTTGAGCTTGTTTTCACGTGCGAACGCCGAAACGAGTTCGATTTCAGCGCCCGTCAGGTCGTTGTTGCTGGGCGCCACAAAAAGACTGTCTATTTCGGTCGGTTTTACAACCTGGCTCATCGGCACCTGGCCAATGAGGGCGTGATAAAGATTCTTATCCGTGAAGCTGGTTTTGTCGAGGCCAAGAGCCGAAGACGCATTCCCCTGCGGGTCGAGGTCGAGGATTAGTGTTTTTCTGTCGGCAACTGCCAAAGAGGCCGCGAGATTCACGGTGGTGGTCGTTTTTCCAACTCCACCCTTTTGATTCGTTACTGCGATGACTCTTCCCATGTTCTCCGAAATCCGCTTCCTGAGCCGGTCTTGGGGTGGCGAGTTTTTCTTTCTCGCCACCCCCGACCGTAGTGTGGTTGTGGTTATTCAAAACTGCTTTGGCTTGCCGGACGGATAATCAACTCTTCGAGGTGCTCGACGCCCATCTATTAACTAGGTTAACCGCCTCACATAACTTCGCAACAAGAAAATATTGCCGTTGAAGTGTTCCACGTGGAACATTTCAAACAACGACGAGCAATCTTTCGCCGGCCCCTGCCGGCAAGGTATACGGAATCTCTGCCGCGCCACCGAACCGATCAAGCCAGATCTGTCTGACCCGCGGCGTTCCCATGGTCTCAAGCTTTTCGTCCGGCCACGCAGGGCCCTTCATCAAAATCAGCTGTCCAATATCCCCCTTCGGAAAGCTCTCCGAAAGATAGGTGGCTAGCTTAGGGCCAGGGAGAAAGCCGCGAAACCAATATTCTGTTTCACGTGGAAACGTCTTGATCTCCTCAAACGACTTCGCCACGACTCGCACGCGCCTATCCAAGCCCATCTTCGAGACGATCGACGACAAGACGGCGGCCTTCTTCTGACGGCGCTCGACCAGTGTCACGCGTGAATCGGGACTAAGGATAGCCAGAATAATCCCAGGGATACCCCCGCCACTGCCAACGTCGGCCACTTCACCGGATACGCCGCCCAACGCTTGAGCCGCGCCCCATACGTCTGCAACATGTTTCATCGCCAGCTCTTCGGGATTTTTCGCGCCCGTGACGTTGATCTTCTCGTTCCAGTCGAGCAGTTGCACCATATAGTCGACGAGAAGACCGGCGGGCGGAACTCCAGCTTTCAAAAGAGCTGCGGAACAGGCTTCTGAAGAACGATCAGACATGCATCGACGCCCCCCGCGACTTCAGGTGTACCAAGATCGCCGCCACGGCTGCCGGGGTGACCCCTTGAACTCTGAGCGCTTGGCCTAGTGTTTCCGGACGAACCTTGTTGAGCTTCTCAACGACCTCGATGGATAGCCCGCCTATTCTTTGATACTCAAACGCGTTGGGTATTCGCATTGCTTCGTTCTTTGAATAAGCATCCAAAAGCTCCAGATCTCGCTTGATGTAGCCCTCGTATTTCACCTGGATTGATACCTGCTCGAGTACCTCTTGATTTTCGGTCGTGGGCACGTATTTCAGGGCCTTCAGGCTCTCCATTGTGATTTCGGGGCGCTTCAAGAGCTGCCTTGCGCTGATCCGATCCTTAATCTGGGCGGTCCCAACGGTCGAAAACATCGAATTTACATCTTCGGTAGGGTTATAAAATACACTTGAAAGCGCCTGAGTCTCGGCCTCAATCTGAATACGTTTGCTCTCGAACTTCGCGTACGCCCCGTCAGAGAGCAGGCCCAGCTTGCGTGCCCGTTCGCTCAAGCGCAAATCCGCGTTGTCTTCACGAAGAAGAAGGCGGTATTCGGCGCGGCTCGTGAACATCCGGTACGGCTCGTCGGCCCCCTTGAGGACAAGATCGTCGACAAGAACGCCAATATAGCCTTCCGAACGATGGAC
>JACQAX010000319.1 GCA_016194795.1 Deltaproteobacteria bacterium
GGGCCGGTGAGCGTGTCGAACGTCACGCTCACGTTCGAGGCCGGAGTCGTCGAGGCCTCGAGGACGAGGTTGAAGTTGACGACCTCGTTCTTCGCGCCGAACACCGAGATCTTCGTGCCGTTCCAGAGCCTGTTGTTCACGCTCGCGGCGCCGCCGTTCTTCACGCGGAGCTCGTCGCGCGTGACCTTGTCGCCGCCGTCGTTGGCCCAGGCGGCCGAGAGATCGGCGCCATTCGAGATTGCCGCAGGGGGAGCGTTTCCGACGCCGGGGCCTTGCTGGGACGAGCCGCCGCCGCCACCGCCGCTTGAGCCGGGGGCATCCGAGCTATTGCACGACACTGCGAAGAGCGCTGCGAGGATCGCCGCGTATGGCAGCCAAAAATTCTTAGTCATGTTCTCTCTCATCGGTTGTTCGTTCTCTGAAGTTCACTTCAGGCCTTGGTTCCGGCCTCTCTGAACAGATCCCTGTACAAGATCCGCGCCGGGCCGCTGAAAATTTCTTAGGTATTTAGTCGGATTCTGGCAGGTTGCAACGAAAAGATGATTAGTGACGCCGAATTTCGGCGAAACGCGGGGTTCGCGGAGTGGCGCCGAAAAAGTGGAGTAAATAGATTTTATTCTTAGGTTTTTCCGGATGCACCAGGCGCAAATCGTCCCAGCTCCCACTTTGGAACCGGCAAGAGGTCCCCGGTTTTCAGCTCTGGATGGCCTTTTCGAGGTTTTCGAGGAGCCTGCCGGCCACGCGAATCGGGTCGAACTTCTCCTGGATCAGCGTGAAGGCCGAGGAGCCGCGCTTGCGGGCGTCGTCGATCGAGAGATTCTTGAGCACGCGCAGCCAGTCTTCCTTGGTCTCCGCGTTGTAGTAGTTCGTCGCGGGATCGAGGCCGATGCCCTCGATGCCGATCGCCGTGCTGATGCACGGGCGCGCGAACGAGCTCGCCTCGATCGCCTTCACCCGCGTGCCGCTTCCGAAGAACACGGGTACGAGCGACGCTATCGAGTCCTGGTAAGCCGGCGCGACCTCGGCGACGCGGCCGAGAAAGGTGATGCCCGGCAGCCCGAGGAAAGGCTTCAGCCACTCGCCGTCGCCGGCCCCGGCGATCGCGAGCTTGAGGTCGGGCGCGGCGGCGACCGCCTCCGGCCAGACGTTCTCGAGGAACCATTTGAGGCCGTCGCGATTGGGGGGCCAGTCGAGACGGCCGATGAAGAGGATCTTGCGCTCGCGCGGGAAGCTCTCGCGCGCGGCGCGCGTGTCGAGATCGATGCCGATCGGGGTGTTGGCCGTCGTGAAGCCGCCGCCGTAGCTCAGGCGAAAATTTTCCGAGTCGATGTCCGAGACCGTGGCCGTGAGCTTCGTCAGCTCGCAGACGCGTTTCTCGAACGCGCCGACGAGCAGCGCCTGGTAGCGCAGGAACGCGCTCGCGAGCGGGTTCTTCTTCTGCCTGGCACCGAGCACCCAAAGGTTCTTCTCAACGTTGTGCGCGCGGTATACTTTTGGAAGTGAGCGAAGATTTGCTCCTAGAGCCTCTGGACGGGTAAGAACCGAGGCCGCGGCGTGCAGGCCGTCGAACACGACGACGAGGTCCTTGCGGTCGCCGATCGCGGCTTCGATCTGGCGCGTGACCGCGAGCGGCGCGAACGGCGCGAACGTCAGGGGGATCGTCGGGTGAAGAAGCAGGTTCGAGAGATGGCGCGCGGGCTGGCGAGTCACGACGTGCACCTTGCTCGGTCCGAGCGCGCGCTGCGCTTCGGCGACGTCGGTTTTCTCGCCTTCAGGCACGATCGCGCAGAGCTCGAGATCGATGCCCTGGGCCGTGAGGCCTTTCACGAGGTGATAGGTCGCGCGGCGCGCGCCATCGTCGGCGGGCAGCGGCCACTTCTGCGTGATCCAGAAAATCTTTCTCTTCGTTTTAGTCATTGTCGATGTGCTCCGCCATTTCGGCGCCTTCGAATTGCTCGTCCTTCTTGAACTTGCGTTTGACGCGGAAGAGGGTGAGCGCGATGAATCCCTTCAGCGAGCGCGGCGTGATCGACTGGTAGATCACGCGGATCTGCGGGTTCCAGTGTGCCTTGTATTCGTGCGCGCCCTGCAGGAAATCGAACGTCAGGCCGCCCTGCGCCTTGGTGTGCTGGATCAGCTTCTCGACGAACATCTTGCCCGGGCCGTACTTGCGGTACTGAGGATCGGGATTCATCGAGCTACCGAAATAATAGAAAACGCCGTCCCAGAAGTAGAACAGGCCGACCACGAGCGGTACGCCATTGACCATCAGGCCCATGAGCCACATCCACTCGGGTTTTTCGCCCTCGGTCGTCCATTTCTTGAGGATCTCGTACTGGTCGTCGGACATGCGGCCGAGGTGGCGCTGAAAAGTGGAGTACCAGTTGAACCACTGGATGCGCTCTTCCTGGGTTTTGAACTCGGTCAGGATCGGTGCGCCGAGCTCGCGGGTGATCTTTCGCTCGGTTCGATGAATGTGCGCAATTGACGATTTTTTATAAGGAATTGGCTTTTCGAGCTCAAGGTAAGGCGACGTCGAGTACTCGAAAAAATAGGGACGGCGGAGAAACGGCCGCGAGGCGCGGATCTTCCGGACCGTCTCCTCATCCGTAAGCTCGGCCAAGAGCTTGCGGCGGACGACCCAATCGACCTTCTCATCGGGGCTGGTCTTGGTTTCGATCGGGCTGGGCGTCATTCCCGGCCACTCTTCGAAGTCATTCCAAAGACCCTCACGCATGAAGGCCACCTTCAGCCCAAACATCCGGGTCACATAAAACGCGGGGCTTTTGAGCCCTAAAGCGGCCACACGAGACTGCCATTCGTGCGAAATAAAAAGGTGTTTAGTCGGATAATTGTTGGGGGATGTCATAGATTCACGTAATTTTGTGTTCTCCTTCGTAATATCCGGGTTTCGGCCGGTATACCAGACCAAAATACTGCGGAGCGAAAATAGTTCGTTTTGGTCGAATATCCGATTTTTTTGCTTTGCTTTTTTATGACGCATCTTGTAGTTGATGCCCATCTAGCGTTTTTCGGAGTTGAAGTTTGAGCACCGCACTCTTCCTGGCATTACTGTTTTTTGTGATTTCGACCCTCGGTTTGCTGTGGAGCACCGTGGGCGGATCGCTCGCGGGCTACGTCTTTACGCGCATCGTCGGACGTCAACAGAGTTCGTTGACGAGCTCCGTCAATACGATCGAGATCCTCGTAGCGGCGCACAACGAAGAGAAGGTCATCGGCTACACGCTCCGCTCGCTTCAGGCCGCCGTCGAGCGCTTTGTCGCCACCCACGGCAAGGGTGTCGGGCTCAAGATCACCGTCGGCCTCGACCATTGCACCGACGCCACTCTCCGCGTCGTCGAAGACTTCGCGCGCACGACCCGGGTGCCGGTTGCCACGATCGAGAATCCCGGCAAGGCCGGCAAGTGGAACGTCCTCAATCTTCTCGCTCGTCAGAGCAAGGCCGACTGGGTCGCGTTCGTCGATTCCGGCTCGCTCTGGGAGCCCGAGCTTCTCGTCGAAGCGTTCGCGAGCATGAGCGACGGCTCCGTCATCGGAGTCGCGCCGTCGTACAGCACGAGCACGGGCGGCCGTCTCGAGCAGCTCAACTGGGGACTTGAGCAGTCGCTCAAGCGCCTCGAGAACCACTCGGGCGGACCCGTAAGCGTGCACGGCGCCTCGGTGCTCTATCGCCGCGAGCCGCTGCTTCTTGCGCTTGCCGAGCTCAACGGCACGCTCTGGCTCAACGACGACGTCGTGCTTCCGCTCACGCTTCGCCTGCAGAATCCTGACAAACGGATCGTCTACATGATCCATGCCTCGAAGCCCGCGTTCGTCGGCGACTGCGGCGTGCGCTCGGAGCTCGCGGTGGAGTACCGCCGCCGCCGCCGGATGGTGGTTGGCAATTTGCAATGGATCCAAAACAAGTTCTTAACGAGCCATCGCCGGAATTTCGGCGTAACTCTGATCGCCTCAAGGCGGGTCGCTCGCATGTTGTGGGCGTATTGGGCTCTTGGTCTCGGTGCCAGCGCGGTGTTCGCGCTGCTCGAGATTCTCAATCGCGCGGGTTTTACCTCGGTAGAGCGCGCGGTCTGCGCGGCTGTTTTGGGTCTGGGTACGATGGTTCTCTTCGCGGCTTCGAACTGGATTCGCCGTCTCGCGATGGCTTTCCTTTCGGGGCTTCAGGTTCCTCGTCTCTGGAGAAGTTTAAGTAAAGAAGAAGGTGGTGTCTCATGGGTATGAAGTATCTTTTGGTAACACGTGATTCGGAGCGCTCGTATTTCAAGAGCCCTCAGCGTGAATTCGTGTTCGTCCTGCATCCCGAAGAGGAGATGAAGGTCCGCGCCGCGCTCCGCGAGGCGCCCCAGAAGATGGACATCGTGCTCACCAAGCATCTCGGCGAGGAAGGCGGCATCGCCGAGCTCTCCGCCCTGCTCACCAGCGATCGCACTCTCGCCGTCAGCGGCAAGCCGATCACTTCTGCCGAGATCACCAGGACGGTGCTCGACGCGCACGTGCGCGGCCTTCGCGTCATCGACTTCGAGACGGCGCTCATGGAGCTGATCCCGAGCGTTCCGACCGACATGAGCGATCTCGTGAAGGTCATCGCCAAGGGCAGCCGCTACCAGGATCGCAAGGTCCGCGCGTACACCCGTCTCAAGAACATTCTCGAGCCGATGGTCGCCAGCCTCTTGCTCCTCATGCTCGCTCCGATCCTCGCGGTCGTCGCGCTCATGGTGAAGATGACGAGCCCCGGCCCCGTGCTCTACGGCCAGAAGCGCCTGGGCCTCGGCGGCAAGGAATTCGAGATCCTGAAGTTCCGCAGCATGCGCACCGACGCCGAGAAAAACGGCGCCGTGTGGGCCTCGGCCAAGACGGGCGACTCGCGCCTGACTCCGATCGGCGGCTTCCTGCGCGCCACGCACCTCGATGAGCTGCCGCAGTTCTGGAACATCGTCCGCGGCGAAGTGAGCTTCATCGGCCCCCGCCCCGAGCGCAAGATCTTCTCCGACCAGCTCGAGAAGGAGATCCCGACGTTCCCGATGCGCACGATGGTCAAGCCGGGCATCACCGGCTGGGCGCAGACCCGCCAGGGTTACGCCAACTCGGTCGAAGACTCGCGCAAGAAGCTCGAGCTCGACATGTACTACATCCTGAAGCACTCGCCGCGCCTCGATGCCCTCATCGTGCTCAACACTCTCGGCGTGCTCGTTTCGGGCGGCACCGAAGGCAAGAAGCGCGAGATCTCGGCGGCCTCGGAAGCGGCTACTGCAACGACGACGGCGATCCCGACGGCGGCCAATCTGGCGGCCCAGGCCGCGCCGAAGCGTCGGTTTGTTCCGAAAATGCCAATGCTTCCGGGTGGTTTTAAGATTCGTCCGAGCCTCAATCGCACCCTGCTTCGCCAGAAGCCAGCCGAAAGCCGCACTGAATCAAAGTCTATTTGACTAACTTAGTCAACTAAGTTACTAAGCAGTACTTTATGTCATTGATGAAGAGAGTCGTTCCCAGAGCGCTGGGAGCGGCACGAACCCTGATGGACTCGGCCCTCTCGGACTCGGTGGTGGTTTTGAACTACCATCGCGTGAACGCGATCCCGTCCTGCGCAAGCAACCTCACGGTGACCGCCGAAAACTTCCGCGAGCACATGCGCGTGCTGCGCGAGCGGTACGAGCCCATCCGACTCGACTCGCTCTCGGATCTCGAGCAGGCGTTCCGCGCCCGCGCGAACGGCAAGAAGCGCGTCGCGGTGACGTTCGACGACGGCTACGCCGACACGTTCAACAAGGCGCTCCCGGCGCTCGACGAGTTCCAGGTTCCGGCGACGGTGTTCGTCACGACCGGCAACCTCGACGGCTCGCGTGAGTTCTGGTGGGACGAGGTCGAGGAGCTCGTGATGGAGCGCATCCCCGACGACAAGCTCGACTCGATCTTCGGCCTCGTGGGCGACGGCCCGATCGAGCCGAAGGTGACCGTGCCGGCCTGCGCGAAGCGCCGCTCGACGTATTACGCGCAGCTCACGCCCCTGCTGAAATATTCCACCGAGAAAGAGATCCAGCTCATCATGGCGAAGCTTCGCAAGCTCGCCGGCTGCGGCGCCCTCGAGCGCGACACGCACCGCTCGATGACCGTCGAGGAGCTCAAGCGCCTGGCCGCGAACCCGCTGATCGAGATCGGGGCGCACACGGTGAATCACCTCTGCCTCTCGACGCTCGAGCGGCACCGCCAGCACGAAGAGCTTCGCTCTTCGAAGGAATTCCTCGAGCGCACTCTCGGCATCAAGGTGACCTCGGTGGCTTACCCGTTCGGAGACGAGTCGGCCTACAACCGGGACACGCTCGCCGTCGACCAGGAGCTCGACTTCTCGCTCGGCCTCACGACCCGCCCGGGCGTGGTTTCGCCGCGCACGCGGAAGTACGAGGTGCCGCGCATGTTCGTCAAGAACTGGACGGTCGACGAGTTCGACCGCAGCCTCAAAAAATTCTTCTGGATCGGCTGAGGTGACGCGTGAAGCGCCTCGTGAAGAACGCCCTCGCGCTTCTGCTCTCGCCGCTGCCCATGCCGGGACATCCGCAGATGTCGGGTCCGGGCCTGCACCTGCGCTGGCGCATCGGCTGGCTGCGCGGCTGGCTCGCGCGCGCGCGCTGGCGGCTGCAGGGCCAGCGCTTCGAGATCGGGAAGAACTTCTCGCTCCAGGGCTCGATGCTCCTGCGCGGCGACGGCCTTCTGATTCTCGGTGACGACGTGATCGTCGGCCGTGGCACGCTCTGCACGCCGTTTCTGCACCGCCCGGAAGCGGTCATCAAGATCGGCTCGCGCACGTTCATCAACGGCACGCGTTTCGGCTGCGAGAAGTCGATCGAGATCGGCGCCGACTGCATTCTCGCCGACGTGCGCATCATGGACACCGACTTCCACGCCGTCCACAAGCGCCGCAACGAGCGCGGCATGGTCGGCGACGTGAGGCCCGTGCGCGTCGGCAACAACGTTTGGATCGCGGCCGGGTCGGCCATCCTCAAAGGCACCGACATCGGCGACGACTGCGTGATCGCGTTCGGCTCGGTCGTGCGCGGCTCGGTGCCCGCCGGACGCATTTTCGGCGGCAACCCGGCTAAAGATATCGCCGCCGTGCCCGAAGGCCCGTCGGCTTAGATTCCGTCGTAGACCTTCTTGAGAGTCGCGAGCCAGGCCCGCTCGGAAAAATTGGCGATGACGTGGCGCTGATACGCCTCTCCCACGCGAGCGCGACCGGCATAATCGGCGAGCGTCTCGGCCATCATCGCGCCGATCGTCTCGTCGCTCTCCGACTTATCCACAAGGTAACCCACTTGTGGGTTGCTCAGCACGTCGGGGATGCCGCCGACGCGGGTCGAGAACACCGGCGTGCCGGCCCAGCCCGCTTCGAGCAGGTTGATCGGGATGCCTTCGCCGTCCGACAGGCAGAGCAGCAGGTCGAAGCCCGCCATCTCGCTGCCGATCGTCTTCGAGTAGCCCATCCAGAAGACGGTGTCCTCGAGGCCGGCGGCCTTGGTGAGCTCTTTCAGCTTCGCCTCCTCGGCGCCGATGCCGAAGCACAGCAGAACCGCGCGACGGGGGGCGAGCTTGCGCTTCACCGTGGCCATCGCGTGGATCATGCGGTCGTGGCGCTTCTCGCCGCTCAGGCGCGCGACAGCGCCCACGACGAGGGCGTCGTTCGGCCCGGGAATGGCCTCCACGGCTTGTTTCCAACGGTTACGAACGGAGCGCTGGACGTCGATCCGGGCGGCGGCGGCGACCATCGGCCGCTCGACGCCGTTGATGTGGAGGTGGAGCTTCTCGAGGGGCAGGCCACGGCGGCTCAGGGACGCGATATCGCCCTCGCAGACGCACATCGTGGCGTCAAAGTAGGGGAGCACGTACCGGACGTAGAACTCCTCGTATAAGCGGATTATGCCGCTCCTGGCGACGGCTCCGTGATGGGTCGAGACGAGGCCCGGAACGAAGTCTGGACGCGCCTGGGCGGCCTTCATGAGATAGAGGCTCGCCTTGACGTCATGGGCGTGGACCACGCGCGGCTTCAGGCGATCGAGCAGCTCGCGCAGCTCCTTGAACGCCTTGCGGTCCCAGCGCCCGCGCACGGGCACCGAATGCACCTCGTGGCCCAGGGCGCGCGCGTACTCGACGGGGCCCGTGGCGCCGCCCTGGACGCGGGTTTCGCTCAAGAAAACGATCGTGACCGGCTCGCCGATGTTTTTCAGCGCCGGAATGACGAGGGTCTCCGGCCCGCTCACGACTGTCGAATGAAAGACGTGAGTGATCATCGCAAGGCCTTATTCGACCGTGACGCTCTTGGCGAGGTTTCTCGGCTGGTCGACGTCGGTGCCCTTCATCGTCGCGATCTCGTACGAGAAGAGCTGAAGGATCGGCGCGAGCAGGAACGGGTTGAGCGCCTCGCTCATCGTCGGCGTGCCGTCGTCTTTCTTCGTCTTGATCGGCATCGGGATGAAATGGTCGCACATCTGGGGGATCTGCTTGTCGTCGGCGTGGCCGATGGCGATGATGCGGGCGCCGCGCGCCTTCACTTCCTGGAGGTTCGAGACCGTCTTCTCGTACCACATGTCGTGGGGCGCGAGGACGATGACCGTGAAGTCAGGCTCGAGCATGGCGATCGGGCCGTGCTTCAGCTCGCCGGCGGCGTAGCCCTCGGCATGGACGTACGCGATCTCTTTCAGCTTGAGCGCGCCTTCGAGCGCGATCGGGAACGAGTAGCCGCGGCCGATGAAGAAGAAGCCCTTCGAGTTCTGCGTCGCGAGGGCGGCGGCCTTCACGGCCTTGGCCGTCGGGCTGCCTTCCATGAGGGCGTTCGAGAGGTGGTGCGGCACTTCGAAGAGCTCGCGGTACGTGCGTTCGATCTCGCCCATCGCCTTGCCGGTCGAGTCGTTCACGGCGACGTCGCGGCCGAGCTTGCCGGCGAGCAGGAGCAGCATGAGCATCTGGCCGGTGAAGGCCTTCGTGCTGGCCACGCCGATCTCGGGGCCGGCGTAGGTGTAGAGCGCCGACTTCGATTCGCGCGCGATCGTCGAGCCCTTCACGTTGGTGATGCACATCGTGGGGATCTCGCGCTTGTTGACGTCCTGGATGACGGCGAGCGTGTCGGCCGTTTCGCCCGACTGCGAGACGCCCATGAGCACCTGGTTCTTCTTGAGAACCGGGCTGCGATAGCGGAACTCGCTGGCGAGCTCGGCTTCGACCGAGAGGCCGGCGAACTTCTCGAGCCAATACTTGCCGAGAAGCGAAGCGTGCCACGACGTGCCGCAGGCGACGATCGAGAGCCTGTCGGTGCGGCTCAGGTTGTCGATGCCCGGGTGGGGGGCGAAGTCGAACGGCAGGTGCGCGCCCGAGGCCGCGAAGTTCGCGTTGAGCGTGTCGAGGATGGTGCGCGACTGCTCGTGGATCTCTTTCAGCATGTAGTGCGGGTAACCGTTCTTGTCGAGGCGGTCGGCCGACCAGTCGATCTTCACGCCGGGGCGCGAGATCTTGAGGCCGCTGTGGGCGTCGATGAACTCGATCTTGTTCCTCTCGCAGACGATCATGTCGCCGTTCTCTAGATAGTGAACGGTGTTCGCGTAATCGAGCAGCGGCTGCGCGTCGCTGGCGAGCATGGCGCCGAGCTCGGGGTTCCAGGCGGCGACGAGCGGCGAGCCGTTGCGCACGCCGACGATCAGGCCGGGGTGCTG
Organism: Deltaproteobacteria bacterium; assembly: GCA_016194795.1. Taxonomy (GTDB): domain Bacteria; phylum Bdellovibrionota; class UBA1018; order UBA1018; family UBA923; genus JACQAX01. The sequence goes on from JACQAX010000319.1 coordinate 9,717, forward strand.
CTCGTGCATCGCCACGACGCTCGAGGCGCCGGTGATCTTGAGGAAGCTCTTGCGGACAGCTTCGACGAAGCTGCATTTTTCTTCGGTCATCTCGAAGTGGACGAGGAAGGCGAAGAGCTCGCTGTCGGTTTCCGACTTGGGCGTGAGGCCCTTCGAGTGCACGAGCTTCTGGATCTCGCGGTAGTTCTCGATGATGCCGTTGTGCACGAGCACGATGTCGCCGACCTTGTGCGGGTGGGCGTTCTTCGTGTTCGGAGCGCCGTGCGTAGCCCAGCGTGTGTGGCCGATGCCGCCTTCAAGGCCCTTCTGCTTGCGGTCGGCGAGCAGGGGCTCGATCTCGGTGATCTTGCCGGCGGCCTTGTGCACTTCGATCTTGCCGCCGTGGAACATGGCGACTCCGCTCGAGTCGTAGCCGCGATATTCGAGGCGCTTGAGACCTTTGAGAAGAACGTCCGACACAGGACGTTCACCGACGTATCCGATAATTCCGCACATGGGGTAGTATGCTTCCTTGGTTTATTTAGTTGTTGGAACGTTAGTCGCCGCGTCTCGGGGAACCGTGCGTTCCCAGCTCGAGGTCGCGATTACTCTGAATATACACTTTTAAGAACTTTCCTTCGAGCGCAAGGCGCTTGAGGGTGATGCGATGGCCGTTGAGCGTCACGCGCGAGGATATAAGATCCGTCCTGGCGCGGGCAAGCGCCGTGAGCGCTTCGATGCGCTCGCGCACCGTGACTTTGCCGAGGTCGAGCAGGTAGTTCTGGTCGGCAAGAAGCGCCTCGGCGGCGCTCACGCTGGCCTGGGCCTGCTCGGCGCGGGCTTTTTCGCCCGCGATCGCGGAGAGGGTCGATTCAAGCGTGCGACCGAGCTCGAGCTGGAGGGCGTCCTGCTGGATCTCGACGTCCTTGACGTTGCGCTTGGCGAGGTCGATCGCCGGAAAATACCCGTATCCGATGCTGATGGAGATGCCGGAAGACACGTTAAAGCCGCTCGAGTTCGTCCCGACCGAGCTCGAGTTGCCCGAGCAGCCGCTGAGGAACGCCCAGCGGGCGCCGCTCACGCCGTCTTTGGCCGCGTCGAGCAGGAAGTCGAGCTGGGTGCGCTCGGGAGCGCGCATGACCATCTTGAGGAGCAACGGGCTGTCGGCCTTGAGGTCTTCGTACTGCGAGGCGCCCTCGTCGCCGAGGTCGATGGCGAACTTCTGGTCGATGTGGAAGCCGAGCATCTTGCGAAGGGTCGCGTGCTCGTCGTCGATCGTCTCTTTGAGGCGGATCATGTCGCCCGAGATGCGGCCGCGCTCGATCGTCGCGCGCAGCACGTCGGATTGCGGGATCAGGCCCATCTTGGCCTGCACGTCGAGGCCCGAGAGGTATTCGTCGAGCGCGCCGACCGACTGCGAGACGCTTTTGAGCACCTCTTCGTCGCCCTTGATGCGCACGAGCACGGCGTAGGCGATCGAGTAAGTGTTGAGGCGGGTGATCTCGAGACCGGTGATGTCGGCCGCGTAGCTCTTGTCGGCCGCGTTCAGCGCGTACCATTTCGAGGGGAAAAGAAACGGCACGAGGCAGCTGGCGAAGTTGAGAAGGAACGCGGGCGGGTTCGAGATGGTGGAGAGGAAGTTGACGTTGAGCGAGGGGATCAGCTCGGCGCGCGCGGCATTGAGGTGGTCCTTGCCGCGCAGAACCTGGTTCATCGCCTTGGTCGTGTCGGTGTTGTGGCCGAAGAGAAGCAGGTCGAGGTTCTTCGGCGTGACGACGACCGTGCCGTTCGTCAACGTACCGGCGAGCTCCGGGCCCGAGGCGTGGGCCGGTGCGGCCATCGATACGGCCAGCGCGAGGTTCAGAACGACTGCGATATGCCTTCTCATTTTCAGTACTACTCTCTCAATAATTGGATGAGGCCGGTTTTGAGGTCGTGCTCGGGTTTGAAGCCGATGACCGCGCGAGCGCGGCTGATGTCGGCCAGCGAATGGATGACGTCGCCTTCGCGGGCCGGAGCCGTCGTGATTTCCGAGCGGCCGCCCGAGATCTCGCGGATCATCTCGGCGAGCTGGCGCACGGTGATCGACTTGCCGGTGCCGAGGTTCATGGGCTTGGCGTCCCACTTCTCGACGGGCAGGCTCATCGCGGCGGCGCACGCGTTGGCGATGTCGTAGACCGAGATGAAGTCGCGCGTCTGGATGCCGCCGGCGTTGAGCGGCATGGGCCGGCCTTCGCGGGCGAACTTGCTGAAGATCGTGATCACGCCCGAATACGGCGAGGAAGGGTCCTGGCCGGGGCCGAAGATGTTGAAGAAGCGGTAAACCACCGCCGGAATGCCGAGCGCGCTGCGATAGAGCTCGATGGCTTTTTCCGAGGCGTGCTTCTGCGCGGCGTAGAACGAGAAGAACTCGCTCGCCACGTCTTCTTCCTTGAGCGCGCGGCCGTCGTCGCCCATGCTGCCGTAAAGCGCGGCGGTGCTGGCGAACACGAGGCGAATGGGCTTCTCGCGGGTGGCGGAATTTTTGCGGATGGCTTCGAGCACCATCAGCGTCGCCGTGAGGTTGTTCGAGTAGCTGTCGATGGGGTCTTTCTGGCAAAGAGGGACGCTGACGGTCGCAGCCAGGTGGTAAACGGTACCGGCGCGCGCGACGAGCGAGTCGAGGAGCTCGGCGTTGCGGACGTCGCCCTGCACGTACTCGACGCCGTCGACGACGGTGGTCGGCTTGCGAAGGTCGATCACGCGAACTTCATACCCAAGTTGAACGAGCTTGCGGCTGAGGTGCGTTCCGACGAACCCCGCGCCACCGGTGACAAGAATGGATTTTGACAGGTTGGTTTGCATTGCTGGACGGTATCCTTTTGCGTGGAGATATACCAGGCGCGTCAGAAAAAGTAAACCAATTAGGTCATGTATTCAGGGGTATGGGATAAGCGCTTGATAGTTGAGCAAAAAAGTATTATAAGGTGCGTCAATTATGCGGCGTGTTTTAAGTCTTTTAGCCCTCTGCAGCATCGTCAGTTTCGCTCACGCCGAGGCACCATTATATACGCCTCGCGGAATCGGCGGCGGCGGTGCGATGGCGGGTCTTTCGATGAGCCCGTACTCGCCGCTTCGCTTTGTCGGCACCGACATGGGCACGCTGTTTCGCAGCACCGACGGCGGCCAGACCTGGAACCCGATCCACCACTCGCAGATGGGCTTCTCGTCGGATCTCGAGCACGCCGGCTACGTCGGTTTCAGCTCGGACCCCAATGTGGTCTTCCACGCGCCGGGCGGAAAAGACCCGAAGCGCAGCGAAGACGCCGGCGTGACCTGGACGTCGATCGCGATGCCCCTGCGCGGCGACGAGCTCATCAAATACTGGTCGCCCGACAGCTTCGATCCCGATTTCATGCTTTGCTCGACGAACATCGGGCTGCTGCGCTCGAACGATCGCGGCAAGAGCTGGAAGCGCGTGGCGTCCATCAAGGGCGCGGGCGTCGGCACCTTCATCCGGTACGACGGTGATCACCGCTCGATCTTCCACGCGACGGCCGACGGCATCTTCGTCTCGAACGACCGCGCCGGGACGTTCACGTCGTATTACGTTCCCGAGAAAACCAAGATCAGGAGCTTCGCCGGCGGCGCCGACTCGAGCGGCGTGACGATGGCGTTCGTCGACAGCGACGGCGAGAAGGCCTGCGCCTGGGTTCGCGGCGCGCCCGACTCGACGCTCGACCAGCAGTGGAACACGATGCGCGACTGCGGCTTCGTGTGGGTGAAGAAAGGCGCGGACGCCTCGAAGCCCGACTTCGCGCGCTCGTCGAAGGAAGCGGGCCACTTCGTCCGCATGGCCGAGAACGACTCGCGCAGCATCTACGTCACCGGTGGCGAATGGGTTCGACAGTACGGCAGCAAAATCTGGGTTTCGCGCGACGCGGGCTCGAGCTGGACGCTCGCCCTGCACGGCTACAACTGGGATACCGAGCCCTATCAACGGCGCGACCTGGAAAGCGCCGTTCACGAAATACGCCGACGAGGGCGAGCGCGCCAAAGGCAAGAAGTGGCAGTCGGTCGGCCTCGAGATGACCTCGGTGCTGAAGCTCAAGTTCCACCCGAAAGAGCCCAAGCTCGGCTACGCGAGCGCCTCCGACATGGCCGGCTTCGTGACCGAAGACGGTGGCCTCACCTGGCGCATCGCCAAGGTGCAGTGGAACACGAACTACGACTACGCTTTCGACCCGGCCGATACCGAGCTCGTGTACGCGGCCTCGGGCCACAACCACGACTATCCGCTCAACGGCTGGAACCAGGTGGTCAAGACCTCGGGTGGCATCTACAAGTCGGTCAACCGCGGCCACAAGTGGACGCGCCTCACTCCCGACACGGTCGAATGGAACCGCCAGTTCCTCTCGGTGGCCTACGACCCGATCAACGCCATTCTTTACGGCGGCTCCCAGGGTGGCGGCATCGGACGCTCGCTCGACGGCGGCAAGACCTGGGAGTGGATCAACGACGGTTTACCGGCCGCGACCGGTCGCATCATCCCCCAGATCGAGATCGATCCGGCCAACGGCAACGTCTACGTGCTGCTCACCGGCGATGCGCCGGCGTACTCGAACCGCGAGGGCACGGGCATCTATCTTTCGACGGCGGGCCGCGGCCCGGTTCAGTGGATGCTCATGCGCGGCAGCGTCGAGAAGCCCGAGGAAGTCGGCTCGCAGTACAAGCTCTGGTGGTACCCGACGGCGTTCGCCGTCGATTTCACGCGCCCGCGCCGCGACGTCATGTGGCTCGTCGACATGGAAGTGAAGGGC
>JACQAX010000320.1 GCA_016194795.1 Deltaproteobacteria bacterium
GAGCTGGTCCTGGATGAACTGCGAGAGCAACGCGTTCTCGTCGGTGGCGAAGGTCACGAGCTCGAGCTTCGGAAGCGCCTTCGGGTCGCCCACCGCCTCTTTCAGCAGCTTCGCGCCGCGCGCGCCGTCGAACGAGATGACCGTGCCTTTGCCCGCGGGAAAGAGCGTGTCGTCCATCAGCGAGTCGGCCGACGTCATCTCGCGATGGAGCACGGCTCCGATCTTCGAGCGGTCCACGCCCATCGAAAGCGCCTGCCGCGCCTTGGGCAGGTTGAGCGGGTACTTGCTCGTGTTCACGTTGAGAAAGCACGTCCGGAAGTAAGGCGCGGTGTGCAGCTGCGGCGAGGTTTTCAGGTCGCTCAGCTCCAGGAAATTCACCGGGCGGACGAAGTCGAGGCCGCCCGACTTGAAAAGGTTGAGCGCGGTCGAGTCCTCGTTGATGATGCGCATGAGCACCGAGTCGAGATCCGGCTTGGTGCCGTGGTAGAGCGGGTTGCGTTTGAGCACGATCTCGCTCTGCGGCTTGTAGGCCGCCGGAAGGAACGGCCCGAGAACCACGACTTTTCCGGGCTGCGACCAGCTCGGGCCGAACTTGTCGATGACGTCCTGGCGGATCGGGAACGTGACCCAGAACGTGAGCATCTGGATGAAATAGGCGACGGGACGGCGCAGCCGGATCTGCAAGCTCGTCGGGCTCAGGGCCTTGATTCCCACCTGCGAAAAGTCGGCGAGCTTCTTCGAGTTGTACGCTTCGGCGCCATCGATGTCGTAAAGCATGTAGGCGTACGGCGCGGCGGTGAGCGGAGCGAGCAGCCGCTGCCACGAGGCCACGAAGTCGTCGGCCGTCAGCGCCTTGCCGTCCGACCACTTCACGTCCTTGCGAAGCTTGAAGGTGTAGGTTTTCTGGTCCTCCGAGACGGTCCACGACTCGGCGAGCAGGGGCTTCACCTTCATCTTCGAGTCGAACTCGACGAGCCCCTCCATGATGTTCATCAGCACGTAGGTCTCGACGTCGGTGTGCGCCCGGTTCCAGTCGAACGTCGTCGGATCGGAGACGAGGCGGATCTTGAGCTGCTTCTCAGCCGCGTTGCCCGTCAGCGCGAAAACGAAAAGCCCGACCAAAGCCCATGCGTTCTTCATGCGGTGCGATTCCCCTTGGTCCCTATGCTATCTCGACATATCGCTTGCCCGGGCGTTCTTCACGTTTTTCTGAAGCGTATGGTCCATCAAGAGCTCGGCCAGGCGCGCCGTGCCGTCGTTGAGCGCCTTGTTGGCCGCGCGGATCGCCTCCGCGTCGTGCGTCACCATCTTCGCCTTAAGCGAGGCCAGCAGGCGGTCGATCACGCCCGCTTCGGTTTCGTCGAGGAGATGGCGCGCTTCGGCAAGCGCTTTTTCGGTGGCCGTAGTCGTCGTTTGCGCATCGTTCCGGGCCTGGACCACCTGCGCGGCCCGTTTGTCGTCTTCGGCGTGCGAAAGCCCGTCGGCGAGCATGCCTTCGACTTCCGCGTCGGTGAGCCCATAGGTCGGTTTCACCTCGATCGACGCTTCCGCCTCACTGTACAGCTCTTTGGCCGCGACGTTCAGGATGCCGTCGGCGTCGACGAGGAAGGTGACCTCGACCCGCGCCACGCCCGCCGGAAGCGGCGGAATGCCGCCGAGGACGAATTCGGCGAGCTTGCGGTTGTCCTTCACCAGCTCGCGCTCGCCCTGGAAGACGTTGATGGCGACTTTCGTCTGGCCGTCGACGTACGTGGTGAACTGCTCCTTGGCCATCGTCGGAACCGTCGTGTTGCGCGGGACGAGCTTGCTCATCGCGCCACCGAAGGTCTCGATGCCGAGGCTCAGGGGCACGACGTCCAACAGCAGGAACTCGCGGTTGTTGCCGGCGAGAATGTCGGCCTGGATCGCCGCGCCCGCGGCCACGACCTCGTCCGGGTGCATCGAGCTGTTCGGCACGCGGCCGAAGAGCCCCTCGACGAACTGGCGGATCATCGGCAGCCGCGTCGGGCCGCCCACGAGCACGACGTCGGTCAGCTCGGAAAGCGCGATCCCCGCGTCGCGGAGCGCGTTCTCGACCGGCTTGCGGGTGCGCTCGAGCAACGGCGCCGAGAGCTTCTCGAGCTGCGCGCGCGTGAGCGTCGCGAGGAAGTCGCGGGTACCGCCGTCGAACTGGCGGCTCGAAGGCAGGAGCGGGACGTTCGCCGCCGCGGTCGCGACCTCGGAGAGCTCGATCTTGAGCTTCTCGGCCGCGTCGAGCAGCGCCGCCTTCGCGTCGCGCCCCGAGTAGTCGGCCTGTGGATATGTGGATCGAATGGTGGATTCGATCCAGTCGGCGATCGCATGGTCGATGTCGTCGCCGCCGAGCTGCGTGTCGCCGTTGGTGGCGAGCACCTCGAACACGCCGTCGCGAAGCCTCAGGACGGAGACGTCGAACGTTCCGCCGCCGAGGTCGTAAACCGCGATCAGCCCGTTTTTCTTCCGCTGCAGCCCGTAAGCGAGCGAGGCCGCCGTCGGCTCGTTGAGGATGCGCAGCACGTTCAGGCCCGCGAGGCTTCCCGCGGAGCGCGTCGCCTGGCGCTGGCTGTCATTGAAATACGCGGGCACCGTGATCACCGCGTCCTCGACGGGTTTTCCGAGATAAGCCTCAGCCGAGGCCTTGAGCTCGCGCAGGATCATCGCGGAGATCTCGATCGGCGTATACGAGCGCGCTCCGACCTGCAGCTTTACGTTGGAGGCCGAGCTTTCCTCGAGGTTGAAGGGCAGGTGGTGGCGGATGTCCTTGAGGTCGTCGATGCCCCGCCCGAGCAGGCGCTTGACCGAGTACACGGTGTGCGCGGCATCGCGCACGCGCTCGCGCCGGGCGGCCGCGCCGACCTCGGCCTGGCCATCGGCGTTGAAGTGCACGACCGACGGGACGAGATTGCCGCCGTCGCGCGCGGGAATGATTCTCGGAACGCGAGTCCCGGCGGCGTCCGCCTCGACGATCGCGACGAGGCTGTTCGTCGTGCCGAGGTCGATGCCGATGATCGGAACTCCGGCGGTCGGGCCGTGGGCCACGGGACCGGCGGAGATGACCGGCAGCTCCCTGAAACCGTTGTCAGCCATTGGCGAGGCCCAGCCTTTCCAGATTTTCGAACATGGAGCGGACATACGACCGCTGGCGTCGCAATTCCAGGATTTTCTCGATCTCCTGCCGGGCGCCGGGCGCGTCGGGCGCTCCCGCGGGGGCCGGCAGGCGAGACCAGTCCACTTTGCGCGCCCGCTCCAGCAGTTCGGCTTCGAGCTCCCGTTTCCTTGCTTCAAGCTTCGCGCGGAAGTCGGCGAGCAACACCGTCGCGCGCTCTTCATCCTCCATCGCGGCCTCCTGCAGCTCGAAATACTCCTCTGCAAGCTCCGTGGGAATCTGCGCCTG